>JBCCJB010000193.1:0-7951 GCA_039028015.1 Planctomycetota bacterium | reverse complement strand
TGGTGGTTGTTGTGCTGGTCGGCATTTTGGGCGGGGTGTTTTCGGCCACCGAAGCGGAGGCGATTGCAGTGCTGTATGCGTTTGTGCTGGCGGTGCTGGTGTACCGCGAAGTTCATTGGCATCAACTTCCTCAGATTCTCTTGCGTTGTGGGACAACGACGGCTGTGATCATGTTGTTGGTCGGCACCAGTCAAGCGATGAGTTGGGGATTGGCCTACGAGAATATTCCTCAGAGCGTCAGCGAGACATTGTTGGCGATGAGCGACCAGCCGATTCTGATTTTCCTGCTAATCAATGTGTTGCTTTTGCTGGTCGGCACCTTCATGGACATGACGCCCGCGGTGCTGATCTTCACGCCCATCCTTTTGCCAGTGGCCATTGGCTTGGGAATGGACCCGGTTCATTTTGGCATCATGATGATCACCAATCTTTGCATCGGGCTGTGCACGCCACCGGTGGGCACGTGTTTGTTTGTTGGTTGCGGCGTCGGCAAGGTGTCGATCAGCGATGTGACGCCAAAGATGATCCCATTTTTTGTGGCGATGGTGATTGCGTTGGCCCTCATCACGACGATGCCCTTCTTGTCGCTTTGGCTACCGCAGATCAGCGGACTGCTTTAGCGACCATCGTTTCGGCAAATGGGCCAGCTGGTTCAATTGCTTTGAAGTCGATCATCACTTGCATTGGCGAAATGGGTCAAATACAGTGGCTAAGCCACCAGACATGAGCGTTGTTTTGAGGTCACCATGCAGACTCGCCTTGAGCGAAGCCCCGTTTATCAACAGCTCAACGATCGCCTGCGTTCGGCGTTGGCTCGCGAGTATCACTTTGGTGATCAGTTTTTGACCGAGCGTGAGATCGCCAAGCGGTTTGACGTTAGCCGTGCCACGGCAAACAAGGCACTGGCGAGTTTGGTTTCAGAGGGCGTTCTTGAGTTCCGTCGCGGCGTCGGCACGTTTGTGCGTCGTGACGTGATTGATTACGACGTTCAATCATTGGTCAGCTTCACTGAGAAAGCACGAGCGGCCGGGAAGAAACCGATCACCGAATTGATACGATTCGAAACCGTGCGTGTCGATCAAATTGATCCGATGATTGGATCGTCGCTGGGCGTGACAGCCGATGGTTTGCTTTGGGAAATGGAGCGGGTTCGGTGGGCCGATGGGCATCCGGTCATCCTGGAGCATCGCTTCGTTGTGCACCGCCATTGCCCCAAGCTAACGCGATCTCAGGCGTCCGGGTCGCTCTATCACGCGTGGACGAAGTGGCACGATCTGAGTATCGCTGGTGCCGACGAGATCATCCGCGCTGTTGCGTTGAAAACCAAAGAGGCCAAACGATTGCAAGTGACGCCGCGAACACCGGCCCTGGAGGTCATTGCGGTTGGGAATCTCGATGACAACTCACCACTGTGGTGGGAGCGGACACTTTATCGAAGCGATCAATATGAGTTCCATAGTCGGCTCGGTCCAATTCAAACCGCGACACCGGCGCGAGGCAAATTTCGCGACTTGCAGCCCCAGGGATCAAGGTCATGAAACCGTTTCGCGCTGCCGTGATCGGCACTGGATTTATCGGTCCGGTTCATGTTGAAGCGTTGCGGAGAGCGGGGGTCGATGTGGTCGCGATCATTGGCTCTTCGCCTAGCAAGTCAAAACAGTCTGCCGAGCGCTTGGGAATTGATTCTGTTCATCATACCCTCGGTGACGTGTTAGCGGATGACACCATCGATTCGGTCCACGTGACAACTCCCAATCGATGGCATTTTGAACAAGTGCAGTCGGTGATCACGGCGGGCAAGCATGTCTTATGCGAAAAGCCTCTGGCAATGGACGCGACGGAATCGGCGCAATTGGTTCAACTCGCCAAAGACCGACCGCTTGCGGCCGGGGTGGCTTACAACCTCCGGTTTTATCCGCTTTGTCATGAAGCAGCCGCCCGTATCCAGCAAGGCTCCTTGGGCAAGATCGCGCACGTCACGGGTGGGTACGCTCAAGATTGGTTGCTGCATGAAACGGATTTCAATTGGCGGGTGTCATTAACCGAAGGTGGCGCGTTGCGAGCGATCGCTGATATTGGGACGCATTGGCTGGATTTGGTTCAGTTCATGACTCGATCGCGTATTGTCAGCGTGTTTGCAGACCTGCAAACGGTTCATCCCGTTCGGCAGCGGACTAAAGAAACAGACAGCAGTGGTAGCAATGAAACATTCACCTCGCGTAAGGATGATGCGGTTGCGACTGAGTCGATCGACATCGATACGGAAGATGCTGGCTGTGTCATGTTGCATTTCGATAATGGGGCGAAGGGTTGCCTTTGGGTCTCGCAGACGACGGCCGGACGCAAGAACTGCCTGCGTTTTGAGATCGCGGGCACCAATGAGTCGCTCGCGTTTAACAGTGAAACCCCCAATCAATTGTGGATCGGGCATCGTGATCAACCCAACGAATTGTTGATTCGGGATCCGGCGTTGTTGAACGCGTCAGCTGCAAGCGTTTCGAGTTATCCAGGGGGTCATAACGAAGGTTTCCCCGACACCTTCAAACAGTTGATGCGGAGCTTTTACGGATTCATTGCCGCAGGCGATTACTCGGCTCCACGTCCGTTTCCGACATTTGAAGATGGACATCACGAGCTTCGGCTTTGCGACGCGATCCTACAGAGCCATCGACAGCAGACGTGGATTGATGTTTCGGATGCAATTTGATGAGCGTCGTTTATGCGGGCGTTGACTTGGGAGGCACGTCGATTAAAGCGGCACTTGCGCGGCCCAATGGTGACGTATGGGAGCAACGATCGATACCAACGGAGTCAAACCGCGGACCAAACGACGTCATCCAGCGAATGAGTGCGTTGATCGAATCGATGATGTCATCGATAGGTCGGGATGCCTCGTTGGCAGGGCTTGGTATCGGTGTTCCAGGCTTGGTCGATCGGCAACAGGGCACAACGAAGTTCTTGCCAAATCTCGCAACTCAGTGGCGGGATGTGCCGGTTTCATCGATGCTGGAATCGCAGTTGGGATGTCCTGTCAAAATATTGAACGACGTGAGAACAGCAACATTGGGCGAACTCCGTTGGGGTCATGGCAGGAATGATCCGCAACTCACAATGGCGTTCTTCTCTATCGGTACCGGAGTTGGCGGCGGTATCGCACTACGCGGCGATGTTTGGCTTGGACCGCTGGGCGCGGCGGGTGAGTTGGGCCATCAAACCATACAGCCTGATGGTCCGCGCTGTGGGTGTGGTAATCGAGGTTGCTTGGAGGCCATTGCCAGCGGAACTGCCATCACAGCGGTTGGTGTTCGGTTGATGCGTTCGGGGCTCGCTCCGTCGCTTCACGCTCAAGTCGACGGGCACGCCGACGGCGTCACACCCCAAGCCATGGGTATGGCTGCTCAGCACGATCCGCTGGTGCGTGAAGCATTGATTGATGCCGCTGAAGCGATTGGGATCGCGGCGGCCAACGTCGTGACAATCCTCCATCCGCAAATGATCGTGTTGGGCGGTGGGGTGGCCGAAATTGGTTCGCTGATGACAGATACGGTACGCGAGGTCATTCGAACACGCGTTGGAATGTTTCCGACCGATGACATCCGTGTGGAGAAATCGATGTTGGGCGAACACGCCGGACTGCGTGGTGCCATCTCGCTTGCCATGCACTCGGAAGTTTGTTGACGATTTGATTCGTTACGTTTTGAAACCCTTTGAGTGAGAAAGCAATGAAGTATACGTACGAAGAATTAGCGAAGATGATTGATCATTCGCTGCTGCATCCCACGATGACGGACGCGGATTTGGAAGCGGGATGCAAACTCGCGGCGGAGTACGACGTGGCCTCCGTTTGCATCAAACCTTACGCAGTCAAGCAAGCAGCAAGTTGGCTCAGCGGAACCGATGTGAAGATTGGGGCGGTGATCGGTTTTCCTCATGGCAATTCCGCGACCGAATCCAAACGTTATGAAACTGAACTGGCGTGTCGCGATGGCGCCGTTGAGATCGACATGGTGATCAACATCGGCAAGGCCATGAGTGGTGATTGGGATTATGTCCAGCAAGACGTGAAAGCGGTTGTCGATGAAGCGCACCAACATGGTGCGAAGGTCAAGGTGATCTTTGAGAATGATTACTTGACCGATGGTGCCGCAGGATTATCCAGTGATGATTTCAAGCGACGTCTTTGTGAGATTTGCGAACAGGCCGGTGCCGATTGGGTCAAGACGTCATCGGGCTACGGTTTTGTCAAGCAACCCGATGGTTCCTATACCTACCAAGGTGCAACCGAGCACGATCTCAAACTCATGCGGGAAACGTGCAGCGACGCCGTTGAAGTCAAAGCCGCCGGTGGTGTGCGAGACCTGGACGGTTTGATTCGTGTTCGGGACCTAGGTGGTTCTCGGTGCGGGGCCACCGCAACCGCCGCGATGCTTGATGAGTTCAAGCGACGCGAGTCCGCAGGTGAGCACGAGGCAGCAACGGGCACGATTGGGCAGGGCGGTTATTAGCTTTCATGACGTTTGTTCGATGCAAAACAAATGCCGAGCACCGCGAATGAAGAGTTGGTCGTCGGCAATGGCGGGTGTGGCGTCAACGCCTTCGCCAACGGAGTTCACACTGATCACGTCAACGTTGGTGGCATCGCGAATCACGACCGTGGTGCCACCTCGCCCGGTCAGATAAACGTGACCTCCGGCAGCCACCGGCGAAGCGTAAGTCGTTCGGATATCTGGCATGCGTACCGTTTGAAAATACGGCTGGCCCGTGTCGGCATTGAGACACGTGAGCAGACCCGTCTTTGCCTTGTAAAAGTAAAGTCGGTTATCGGACAGCAGTGGTGAGGCAATATCAGGCGTGTCGCGATAGACCGACCAGGCAACCGAATTGGTCCCTTGAATATCGCCACGACCATCGAGCCGAAACGCACCAAGGAACGAGCCCCGAAAACCGCTTCCAATGAACACCAGCCCATCGCGATGGACCGGCGTTGCCACCGGCCGTGCTGTTTGGCCACCGCAACGCCACAATTCACGACCGGTTTCGAGATCGTACGCTCGGGCTTGATTTTCTCCATTCATGATGACTTGGAGTTGCCCGTCATTTCCTGGAATCACCAATGGAGTCGCCCAACATGTGGGTTCATCGCGTGGTGTTTTCCAATTCATACGACCGGTTTGCGTGTCGAAGGCATACAGAAAGGAGCTTCCTTCATGATCCCACGGCACGAGTAGCTGGTCCTCCGCAATCACCGGCGACGAGCCCTCGCCAAAGTCATTGCGAGTGATCATGGTGCCCAGGTCATCGCGTTTCCAAACCGGTTCACCGTTTAGGGTGTATGCGTACAAACCCTGTGAACCGAAATGTGCGTAGACCCGTTTGCCATCGGTGCATGGTGATGCGGATGCAAAGCCATTGGTCGAATGCGTACCGCGTTGCGGACTCGCGATCGTTGCCGTGCGTCGCCATAACTCTTTTCCCGAACGACGGTCCACGGCGATGGTTAAAAACTCTAATTCGGGCAACCGGCCACGACCGCGACCGGTTGGAACGGCGGTGACGACAAAGACGCGGTCTTCCCAAACGATCGGCGAACCCGATCCGGAACCGGGAATCGGCAATTTCCACTTCACGTTGTTGGTGGCGGACCACGTTGTGGGTGGTGTGCTCTCGGGAGCGACCCCGTTACCCGTTGGGCCACGCCAGTGAGGCCATGACTCCGCCGATAACCAAGGCGACATGAATGCGAGCGTGAGTCCGATCAACAACCAATTTCGAATCATCTCAAACCTACTTCGTTGACTTTGCGGGGCGTTTCGGTCTTCTGGATGCTCTTGATTATGGCATGTTTGAGCCATCAAACACCCCCGCACCGTCGCTGCAATCTTCAACAGGTTCCTTCAGCGTTGCCCGGCACCAAATCGTTGAAATGCCTCGAAAGCGTCGCGAATCGTTGAGGGTGCTGAGCGTCGGTTGCCCGAATCACGGATGCCGCCGAGTCCATCGCCTTCGCCACGCATGCGTTGGGTTTGCCCGGGCGTTTGAGGACGCATTCCAAGGCTTTTGAGAGCTTCTTCAACGTCGGGTTTGATTACCTCGTTTGCCGCATCATTTTTTGATGGCACTAAATCTCGCCATCGTTCTCGGAATGCTTGCAGATCTTTTGGATCCCATTTCAGCTGGTCGAGCAAATCGGGGTCGGGATTCTCTCGGGTTTGATCCAGATAATCCAAAACTAAGTCGGTCGCTTTACGCGTGTAATCGAGATCGGGTGATTCAGGTAGCTCGCCGGGATCAGGTTCACCTTCGCCGCTGCCCGAGCCACCGCTTCCCAAACCGCCGCGTGAGGAACTCGACTGGTCCTCTTCGGATTTTGTCGGTTCTTCACCGTTGGATCGTCGCGATGGCTGGTCCGGTCCCGGCCCTGAGCGACCTGGTTGACCTTGGCTGTCGGATTGGCTGTCTTGCTCTTGCTTTGATGGTCTCTTGGACTCGTTGTTGCGACCCTCCTGGCCTTGTCTCTCTTCACTTTGTTGGCCGGTGTCATTGGACCGTTTCGCGTTATCGCTTGAATCCGTTTCGCGACCTGATTGAGAACCGGACTGTTCCCGATTGGACTGGACACTGGATGTTTCGTTCTGGCTTGATTCGTTGGTCGACTCTGGCGCACCGGATTGTTTACCTGATGTGCCACCTTTGGATTGATCCGCGGCACTGGATGTTGATTGGTCTTGCGAACCATCCGTTTCGTCCGAATTGGTTCCTTGTTCCGAATTGCCGTTTTGGTCTGATTTGCCGCGTTGGTTTGAATCATTTTGGCCAGCCGATTCGCCTTGCATGCCGGAGTCGTTTGACTGCGAATCGCCATTTCGCATGTCTTCCTGGCTGCGGTCATTGCCTTGCGATGATGACTCACCTTTTTGATTGGACTTTTCCTGCGTGCCGGAGTCGGTCGGCTTGGTTGATGAGCGATCAGCGTTTGAGCCTCCGCGATCGCCTTTTTGATTTGGTTGCTCGGATTCTCGATTGTCTTGTTTTGACTCAGGCGCACCTCCTTGTTCAAGTCCCGCTCCACTGGAGTCTTTTGCATCGGAATTCGACGCGTTCGATTCGGTATTCCGCTGCCGGTCGAGTTTTTGTTGTTCATCAAGGTACTCTTTGATCCGCTCGAACGCTTCGGCGTCATCTTGGGGTGGTGCTGACGATGGGTTGGAGTCGCGATTGGCTTCGTCGGAGTCACTCGATCGCATTGCGTCGGTTGCTGCATTCGGATCCGACTGCCCCTGTCGCTGATTCGTATCGCCGGATTGATTGCCTTCGGAGGGTTTTGATTGCGAACGTTGCGATGGGTCCTCGCCGGACGGGCCCGTCGAACTTCCTGATTCATTCGAGTCTGATGGTCGATCGCCCATCGGCCGTTGCCCTTGGTTGGACCCCTGGTCTGCAGCCTGATTCGAACCTTCCTGTGGCGATTTCGATTGCGAATCGCCGGAAGGTGATTGATCCGATGACGTTGGATCCTGTTCACGCCCAGAACGTCCCTGTCCGGTTTGGCCTGTACCAGATTGACCGTCTCCAGTCTGACTCGGCTCGGTTTGTTCAGTTTCCGGCTGTTCGTCTTTATCTTGCTGTGTGCCCGATGACCCTGTGCCGGAACGATCACCGTTCTGCGGACTTTGGCCCTGCTGGCTCTCACCCGATTGCCCCTGGCCTTGTTGAGACTGTTGCTGCTGCCCTTCCTGTTGTTGGCCCTGTTGCTGTTGATCACCGTTTGGTGACGAATTTGATTGTTGATCGTCGCTGGATTGGCCTTGGCCAGACGATCCGCCTCCTTGGTTGCCGTCTGGACTCTGCTGGCCGTCTTGGTCTTGCTGGCCGTCTTGGTTTTGTTGGCCATTGGGGCTTTGTTGGCCGTCTCGGTTCTGCTGGTCGGTTTCGGAATTCGCGTCGGGATCCG
>JBCCJB010000192.1:0-7978 GCA_039028015.1 Planctomycetota bacterium | reverse complement strand
CGTGCTGGTTCTCGATGATTAGCTTGTTGATGTTGCGAACCGGCAAATTCTGGGACTGCGTGGTAGCGCACGGAATCACCAATGCTCTGTTGGGTATTTACGTGGTCTTGTTTCAGGATTGGCGTTTGTGGTGACGTTTCGACTCGACGCCCGGCTTCGATTGGTGGCCCAGCGAATTGAAATGCAGTCGATCGGAACGACGCATCGGCATGCTGATATTGGTTGTGATCATGGTCATCTGATTGCGAATTTGCTGTCACGTCAAATCATTGATTACGGCATCGCGATCGATAACAAGGTCGCACCGTATCGGAATGCGTGTCGCACACTGCAACGATTTGTCGAAATCCGGACTGCCGAGGTTCAATTGGCAAATGGCATGTCAGATCTGCGGCCTGGTGATGTGGACAGCGTCAGCATTTGTGGTTTGGGTGGATCAACAATCGTTGCCATTGCCGACGCGATGCCCGAAACGCTGCCGGATCGATTAATCCTGCAACCAAACAAAGATCGACCACTTGTGCGGGCTTGGGCAAGAACCAGCGGATTCCATTTGATTGATGAATCACATTCAGGCGGTCAGCGTCCATTCAACGTGATGACGTTGGAACGACATGATCGTGCTGACCCCGCCTATCAAGATTTGCCGTTGGACCTAGCGATCGAGTTCGGACCATCTTATTTGCGTCAGGATTCGAAACGCTTGATGGCAAGCTTACGCGAGGAACGTTGTTACTGGCTTGCTCGACCGCGACGACATCCCTTGTCGCAGCAACGCTTTGATCGCATCGAAGCCTGCCTCCGCTATTTGGGGCATTCTTTCGGGACGCCAGCATGAAAATCAAAGGCATCGCTTTGGATATGGATGGTTTGCTGTTTGATACCGAGGGTCTGTACTTTCGCGTCGGAGAGATTTTGCTCGAGCGTCGCGGTCATCGTTTCACGCACGAACTGCAGCAGCGGATGATGGGTCGCGTGGGTTTGGATGCGATCGCGCAAATGATCCAAATGCATGCGTTGGCCGATGCGCCTGAAGACTTGCTTGCCGAGTCAGATGACCTGTACGCGGACTTATTGACCGGTGGCGTTGAGCCAATGCCTGGTCTCGACGGGTGGATGCAACATCTTGTCGAATCACGCTTGCCTTTCGGTGTCGCAACCAGCAGTCGTCGACGTTTCACCGATCGTTTGCTGCCCACCATGCCGTGGGCTGACCAATTGGCATTTGTGCTCACGGGCGATGACGTCAATCAGGGAAAACCCAACCCAGAGATTTATCTTCGAGCGGCATCGAAACTTATGATTGAACCTGAGCATTTGCTGGTCCTTGAAGACAGCGGCAATGGCACGGCTTCCGCGGTCGCCGCCGGTGCGATCACCGTTTCAGTGCCCAATGCGAACACCGCCAATCACGATTTTTCAGGTGCCACACTGATTGCGGACAACTTATCCGATCCGCGGTTGCTTCAGTTGATCAACCGACCGGATTCGATTCGATGATCAACCGGATCGCAGCGAACACGGTGAATGCCAACAGGATGACATTGAACCAGAATTGAGGGACGCGGGTCACCAGAAAACGTCCGAGCAAGATTCCCAATGGAATGATGGGCGCGAGCATGCCACCGACGATCAAGGTGGAGGTCGAAATCAAATCGAGTCCGAAACTGAGCGGTAATTTCATCACGTTGAGCACCAAGAACAACCACGCGCTAGTGCCGATGAGTTCCCATTTGGGAAGTGCGACCGCCAGCAAATAGAGCGCGATAACGGGTCCAGCGGCGTTGGCCAACATCGTCGTGACGCCAGCAAGCAAACCCAATAAGGCCGCAAACCAAAACTGGTGCGGCACAGTTTCGAGCGCCTTGGGACGAATCAATCGAAACGCTTGGACCAATGAAAGGCTCAAGATGATCGAGCCAATGAGAAACTGAAAAACGCGATCGCGATCACCTAGCTGATTCATCAACGCGAATCCGATCCCAATGCCGGTCAGCGTGGGAGGAAGCAATCGCCGGACCTGCGTCCAATTGGCTTTGCGACCAAAAAACCGAATCGCACACAGATCGCCGACGACCAACATGGGCAACAAAACCCCTGTCGATTCAATCGCGCCAAACACAAAGGCGAAGAGCACGACGTGCAGCATGCTGACGCCAGGAAACCCCGACTTTGAGATGCCAATGCCCGCAGCGCCGGTGGCTAACGCTATCCACTGTATGGGTTCAAGGTCTGGTAGCAAGATGCTGATCGATTCGTTGCGCGTCAGACGGCAACGGCTGCTTTGATATGCGGGTGCGGGTCGTAATCCCGTAGCTGAAAATCTTCAAAGCGGAAATCGCTCATGGTGGCAACGTCACGGACGATGTCCAAACGGGGACGCGGACGCGGTGTCCGGGATAACTGCTCGCGAGCTTGGTCAAAGTGATTCGCATACAAGTGCACATCGCCCAGGGTATGCACGAACTCGCCCGGCTGCAGTCCGGTCACATGCGCCATCATCATGGTCAGCATCGCATAGCTGGCGATGTTGAAGGGAACGCCCAGGAACAGGTCGCCGCTTCGTTGGTAGAGTTGGCACGAAAGACGATTCGCCGAAACATAAAACTGAAATAAAACGTGGCACGGGGGCAATGCCATATGAGGAACGTCGGCCACGTTCCAGGCGGAGACGACCAAGCGCCGCGAGAGCGGATTGATTCGAATTTCGTGTTCGACCCACGCAATTTGATCAATGGTCTGTTGGTGGGGTGTGGATATCGATGGATCGTTTTCAGTGATCGACCAGCGTCGCCATTGATGTCCGTAAACCGGTCCGAGCTCACCATCTTCATCAGCCCACTCATCCCAGATTCGGACGTGGTTTTATTTGAGATAGGCGATGTTGGTTTCGCCGCGAAGAAACCAAAGCAACTCGATAATGATCGACCGCAAATGAAGTTTCTTGGTGGTTAACAGCGGGAACCCCTCCTCCAAATCGAATCGCATTTGACGGCCGAACAGACTTCGTGTGCCAACGCCGGTTCGATCGTCACGATCCACGCCGTCGTGAAGGACTTCGTCAAGCAGTTCCAGATAGGTTTGCATGGGTCTCCGGAAACGTTCGGGTCAATACAAAAGTCAATTTGATCAAATGGGAGTGATCCAACTAATTGGACAACCGCGTGGCGAGTGTCCAATGACGGTTTGACGTCATTTGAACCGACGAAGGATCAATCCCCAAGCCATCAACCAAGTCGCGAATTTCGGACAGCGTCAGTGCAGCATGCAACGATTGACGCAGTAGTTGTTGCGGAGAGATCCCTGGAACGGAGCAATGCGAGTCCAAACCCGTGACGCTGTCAACGATCGATTCGACTTGCTCGGCCGTCTCAGGTCGACACAAATCGCGAATAAAGATCTGGCCACCTGGCTGACACGCCTTGATTGCGACCTCAACCAACCCGATCGGTTCGGGGATGTGATGAAGCACTGTGTTGCTGATGACGGTCGAGGCTAAATCGTCCTGCACGCAATCGACTTCAGCCGCATTGTCATGAATCAAGGTGATGCGATCGTTCAATCCGGCCGCTTCAATCTCGAATCTTGCCAAGTCAAGCATTTCCTGAGACGCATCCATCGCCATGACTTCGACTGAAACATGCCGAGAGCAAATCTCAATCGCGATCGCCGCGGGCCCGCATCCCAAATCCAGGACACGAGGGCCGAGATCGCCACGGTTGAGCAAGTCGTTCACGAAATCAGCATTGACCGCCTGATGATCGATCGCAGCATAACTCTCCGCATCGATCACGGGATCGTCGGGAATCGGTTCAAGCGTTCGGGAAAGCATCTATAACAGTGCCGATGTGTTGGTTTATCAATCCAGGTCGCTGTTTTTGATCGCGATGGCTTTTTCGATTTCGGCTATCGAGCTTTGATCTGGGTCATTGAGCCGTTGCGAGTTCCGACTTCGCTTCAGTAGGAAAGTACTCGCGAACCACAGATTGAAACTCCTCTGCGGTGCTGACCTTGGCGACGTGCGTGCGGAAGTGACGAGCGCCGTGCTTGCCTTGGGCGTAGCAGCACGCGTATTTTC
Source organism: Planctomycetota bacterium (assembly GCA_039028015.1). Lineage (GTDB taxonomy): Bacteria > Planctomycetota > Planctomycetia > Pirellulales > Pirellulaceae > Rhodopirellula. The sequence continues at coordinate 3,900 of JBCCJB010000192.1, read as the reverse complement.
GCATCAGCACGGTACCTTTTTCTTCGCCAAACCGATCCACAACCAGTTGGTAATGTTTCAGCATCACATCGCGTTGTTGGACCAACGATGGTTCAGGCACATCTGGTTGACCACGCAGTTTGGCGGCTGCCTGCGCGAACAACCACGGCCGGCCCAAACAGGCTCTGGCGATCATCACCCCGTCAACGTCATAACGATCAAACGCCGCGACGACCTTATCAGCGCTATCGAGATCACCATTACCGATCAGCGGAATTGATTTTAGGTGCGATTTGATTTCGCTAATGCGATCCCAGTCCGCGTGACCTCGAAACATGTCTGCTGCGGTCCGACCGTGAACGGTGAGCGCCGCCGCGCCCGCTTCCTCGACCACGCGAGCAATTTCATTGGCGTTAATGATATTTGGGTGACATCCAAGTCGAATTTTGGCCGTCACCGGTGTGGGCGAGCAAACCGCAACCAATCGGGAAATGATCGCGTGCATCCGCGATGGCTCTCGCAACAGATAGCTGCCCGAGCGAGCTTTTTCGGTGACCTGTTTGACTGGGCAGCCAAAATTGATGTCGACGACGCTGACGCGATACTCGTCAGCGAGTCGCTGACCCACTTTGGCCATCGTTTCAGGGTCGTTGTCCCAAATTTGGACCGCCAGCGGTCTCGACTCTTGCGCGACGCCCCACAGACGGTCGGGATGTTCCGCTTCGTTTTCGTCCAGCCAGACAAAGCCGCGTGCATTGACCATCTCGGTCGCCAACAACCCAGCACCACCAAACTCGCGGACCATCGTTCGGAAAGCGGCATTGGTAAAACCCGCCATGGGCGCTTGCAATATCGGAGGGTCGATGACCAAGTCACCAATCTTCAGCGGCGGTGGTCCGATGACTTTGCGGGTTGGAGGACAACGTAACAAGAGTTCGTCAACCTGGCGGAAATCACGAGGGGAGGACACATGCGGAAGAAATCCAACGATTGATCCGCTTCGACAAATTGCAAATTTCCCACGACGGCGGTCAAATAGCAACAACGGATTGGTGATCGGTTGTGAACGAAACCGAGCTCGAGATGTCTCCTCACCTCGGCGTTTCAATACCCCTTTCCGTTGGGTGATTTTTGTAGGCCGGCCATGACCGATATCAACACCAAGCGGCCCGTCGTTTTCGTGGGTGAGTATTTGTGCGGCGGTGGTTTGCGAGATGTCTCGCTTAAGTCACTGCCCGAAACGCTCCTGGCCGAGGGACAGTCGATGTGGTCGACGCTCGTCTCGGATGTCGCCGAATTTGCCGACGTGATCACACCGGTCGATATGCGTTTTGATTTGAAGGGTATCGATCCTGAGCGGTCCTCCGCCGTCACCAAAGTGCCCATCGAAGCGGGCGGGAACCTGTGGCAAAACTGGATCGATCTGGCATCGTCGTGCCAACACGTTTTGGTGGTGGCACCTGAAAGCGATGGTGTCTTGGCTCGCGGGGTCAGCATGATGCGCGGGGCTGGCATCGACGTGATGGTTCCCGGTGGCGAATCGTTACGCCTTGCGTCCGACAAACGATTAACCGCACGACATCTGCGAACCGAAGGGATCGCATCGCCCGTGACGATTGATGACAAATGGTTGCGCCGCTCACCAATGGCTGCGGCGATGAAGTTTGTCATCAAGCCCGCCGATGGCTGTGGCACAACCGACGTCCGCGTGATCAACGACCTTCGTGAAGCCATAGATTTGGCCGAGCCGGGTGAAATTGTGCAGGAGTTTTGGAACGGTCGTCCCGCGTCCATTCTGATCATCGCCTCGCCGCCACCCGCCGGCAGTTCATCCGCGTCGGTATGCTTGCTGCCGGCGGTTTGGCAAACCGTTGCCGGACTTCCCAACCCGCGAGAACCGGCGATGCAGACTTATCCAGCGACCTTATCTTACGATGGTGGCCAGGGACCAGTCGATCCCGAATCACAACGACGCATCCAGACGTTAGCGCTTCGTGTGTTGGAGAGCTTGCCAGGATCGCTGGCCGGCTTCATCGGCATTGATGTCGTTCTGGGCGAAGATTCGAATCATGATGCGGTGATTGAAATCAACCCGCGTCTGACCACGTCGTACGTTGGCGTGCGACAGATGGTGGGCGAAAATCTGGCCCGGCGATTGTTTGCATCCAGTGAAGATCGCGTGATCACAACCGTGGCACCCGGTTCGATTGATTGGTCCGCCTCCGGCCGTGTTCGTGTCCGCGCCTCAGTCGTCTAAACTTGACTTGGGCACCGCTCTTTCTTTTCTCAACAGTAGGCCTCATGAATCGTCTTGTTTGCGTCGTGTCGATAAGCGCCTTGCTCATGGCTGGTGGTTGTCGTCCGGCGGCCTCGACCAGCAATCAAACCGCCTCGTTGACTGAGGATTCCAGTGCAGCAGCAACAGGTTTCCCACGTCAGGCGGGCGATTACACCGTGCTCGGAATCCTGACCGACAACCAAGACAATTCAAAAGCCAAGGAAAATGCCGAAACCACGTTGCTGCGTCATCCCAACGTCGCTTGCTTGGTGGGGCTGTGGAGCCAAAACACGCCAATGATTTTGGCGGCGCTTCGCAGTGCCGATGCGGTGGGTGATGTTCAAGTCGTCGGGTTTGATGAGCACCCCGATACGCTCTCTGGAATTCGTGAAGGCTCCGTCGCGGGCACGATCGTGCAGCAACCCTACGCCTTTGGATATCGCAGCGTGCAGTGGTTGACGATGTTGGCGACGGGCAAAGAGGTGGACGTGCCCGAGTCCAACATGATCATCATTCCGCATCGCACGATTACGGCGGACAACGTCGCCACGTTTGCCGCCGATGTGCAAGCGATCAAGGATGGTGAAGGCCCTCAACTGGCCGAGACTGAAATCGATGGCCAAGGAATCCAACTGGCGTACATCACGAATTCGTTAGATCCATTTTGGACGTTAGCCGAAGACGGATGTCAGCGAGCCGCCGAACAGTTTGGCTGTGACGTGGATGTTCAGATGCCATCGACCGGATCAATCGAAGAGCAAAAGCGTTTTTTGGAATCGAATGTTGCCGCTGGGCTCGATGGCATCGCGATCAGTCCGATCGACCCCGACAATCAAGTCCAAATGATCAACGAAGCGTGTCAAGCAACCCGGGTGATTTGCCATGACAGCGATGCACCGGCGTCGCGTCGTCAGTTTTACCTGGGCACGAGCAACTATCTGGCGGGTCGGGCCGCGGGCGAGTTAATCAAACAAGCCGTCCCCGAAGGCGGTGAAATCATGCTTTTTGTTGGCAAGATGGAAGTGCTCAACGCGCAGGAACGCAGCGCCGGCATCATTGACGAATTAGCAGGCAAACCGATCCCGTCCTATTTGCAATGACTTTGTTTGATCGACCAGCCATGGGCGCTTGCCAACACGGCAACTAGACAACCGGTAGACCAGTCGGCCGACGCGAGCGAATCGAATCGATCTCGTCCAAATCCGTTTGTGGAAATTGCGGACCGTACATGGCATCGGCGTACTCGTCGATTTGTTCAGGCGTTTCAAAGTAACGCTCGTAACACCAGTCATCTTCGAATTCACATTCTTTGGTCGTGTACTCTCGACAAATCTGCGGCCGAGTCTCGTAAATGCCACATCGATGATCATCTCGCAAATGTTTGCATGTGGTGTGGACTAATAGGTACCACGTTTCCTCATCGACAAACACGGTTGCTCGATCGTGCAGCAGGTACCAACGGATGTAATCGAAATCGCGCCGACAGGTTGGTTCTTCAATGGGCAACGCAAAATAGCGACAACACTTCGCGGTGCAGTGATCACACAGGACCTCATCGGTCGAATAGTCAGCTCGACGACGACGCTGCGGACGATCGGGCGGCGCCTGCTCGCACATCTTCCCCGCTGACGTGCCGATGTCGG
>JBCCJB010000191.1:0-8005 GCA_039028015.1 Planctomycetota bacterium | reverse complement strand
TGGGATCTGGAACCCATGCAACCCAAGTTGCTCTCACGGCGAACGGTGGCGAAACCAGCACTTGATGTCGAAATCATTAATGACATGCAACTGGATAGCATGCAGGAATTGATCGCGGCTCAATCGCGAGAATTGGTCGTCTTCAGCATCGACGACAACGGCGCTTTCGCAGACGATCCGACGCAACGACTTGGAATCGCCGAAGGTGGGATCGAAGAGGTTGCGTTCCTGACGGATACCAAAGGGTATCAAGTCGCCATCAAGCGACAGCAACCTGCGGCGAGTCCCAAAGTCAGCGACGAAGAAAACACAACGGACATTTTTGATCTCTCGCGAGTGCGTTTATTGAATCCGCCCAATCCGGATGACGCATCGCTGGTTCCATCGCGGAGACTGCCATCGCGTTGGTCGGTCCAACCGACCGCGACCCAGTCGGGTCTCCGCTACCAATTTTTTCAGGATCAACAGGCCGGTGGCGTCTTGCCGCTCGTGCCCGAATTGCACGGTGGCGTCACATCGCTGGCCACCATGCCACAGCGCTTGAACAATCCACCGGCCATCGATCAACGAGACGTCGACCGGCAGCCGGAAACCGAGCCTGCACCTGGCCTGTTGATCGTTGGAACCGGAGGTCGCCATGGCATCTATTGTTTCGGTGCGGATCAAAGCGACACGCCCAGGTTGCTCCGACAATTTCGCGGTCACGCGGGTGATGTGGTTTCTCTGGGAACCTCCACGGATGGCCGTTACCTCGTCAGCGCGTCAAGCGATTCCACCATCAAAGTGTGGAACTTGGATGGAATCTTTACGGCGTCAACGAGCGTGAATCGCTGGGGCGTTGACTTTCAACTGATTTCGGGAGCCAGTGGACCGAGGCTCGTTGCGGCAACGGTCCGAGCGGATGGACCGCTCCACTTTCGGGGTGTCCGCGGCGGCGATGAGTTGATCTCGATCCGGTGGGCCGACACTTCAGGAAAAGCGTACAGCGTTTCGGCCCCCAACCGAATCAAAACGCTGTTGGATCAGCTTCCCTTTGACACGTTGGTGGTGTTCAACTTCACGCGGCTGGGACGCCCGCAACCCGGTTTTCAGAGTTTCGCGGCTTGGCGACCGCTATCGACTCTGCTGTTGGATCGTGACCGAGAATGGGCCAATTGGACGCCCGCGGGTGTTTTCAACGCATCGATCAACGGGCACCGACGATTTGGTTGGCAAATCAATCGCGGGACCAGCATGCTGCCGGATTACTATCGTGCCGAACAGTTTCGTCAAACGTTGGAACGTCCCGACGTCATGCGTCGCCTGATGGCCACGGGAAGTTTGGATGCGGCGATGCAGACAAGTCTCGGCGCAATCATCAAACCGCCGGGCACCGAGGCGATCGCAAACCAAATCCAAACGCAACCCCGAATCAAGATTCTTTCTCCACGCTCCGGTTCAACGGTTGGTCAATCAAGTATCAACGTTGTGGCGGAAGTCTCGGTGCCGATGGGCGGCGAACTCGTGCCACCCAAAGCCTTCATAAATGGTGTTCCGGGACGAAATCGACAGCGTTTTGTTAGCGTTGCGGATCAATCCGATGGCAACATCGCTCCACAGTCGATTAAGCAACGCTTCCAATGGACGTTTGATCTGCCACGTCAAACCAATTTGCAGTTGGAGGTCTTTGCGTCAACACAAGCACGCTCAGTCGGACGCGCCACCTGTCAATTTCGCCGAACGCTTGACGCGAAAACCCGTGTCTCACGACGTCTTCATTTGCTTGCCATCGGAGTCAGCGAGTATCGCGACCGGCAAATCCAGTCGCTCGATTTTGCGTCGCGTGCCACTGGTGTCATCTCTGACGTTTTTCGAACCCACGCTCAGCCTCGTTATCGCGTTTCGACCGATATCCTGACCGATGGTGATGCGACGGGAGGCATGTGGCGTGTCTTTGCCGAATCAACCGTTGACCGTTTGATGAATGCGGTGTCACCGGACGACTTGGTGGTGATGTATTTATGCGGTCACGGAATGAGAGACCGACGTACCAACCAGTGGTATTTTGTCACCGCGGACGCGCGATATCGCGATTTGATGAACAATCAATTTTCGGACTGTCTAGCGCTGAACGATTTGAGTCTGTTTTCCAAGCTTCCCTGTCGCAAACTGGCGATTCTCGATTCGTGCCACAGCGGCGCTGTCCAAGATTTCATGCGTCCCGATGATCTCAAGAGTGCGCTTCGTTATTTACAGGAAGATGTTGTCCTGACCTGGACGGCCAGTGAGGGTGATCAAGAGGCGGCCGAGAAACGCGAAGATCGACTGGGCCGATTCACGACTCACCTGGTCGACGCGCTTTCTGGCATGGCCGATGCAAATGACCACGGCGGAAACGAAGATCAAGTGGTCACGCTTAAAGAAGCGATCGCGTACGTTTCGCGGAAAGTCCGTGACGAATCGTTTTCAGAAGGGATTCCCCAGAGCCCCACTGCGGGACCGAGTGATTTGATCGATGCGGTTGAACTGCCGCTTGCCACGCGATCCAACTAAAACACCAGTCTTGGCAGGCTGTGTTGGCAACTTGGCGAAGCTGTGCAGGTACCCCCAGAACTTCTGGTCCGCACAACCCGGTTGTAACGATCCTGAAACTTGAAACGATATTCTCGATCGTGATCGATTGGATCTGTGATGACCATTCCAGTTTCACATGCTTGCGCCAGAGTCGCCATCTGCATCGCAGCGGCATGCCTGAGTGCAACGCCAATTGCCGCGCAGCTGACCGACCCGCCTGCAATAGCACCAGGCAGCGGTGCCACGCCATCGACACCGCCACAGACAACAACGCCACCGTTGCCCGCTCCAGATAACCTGCCCGCGGTCGACAATCTTCAGGGGTCACCCGATCTGCAAACGCCGGGCAGTCTGCAGCCACCGGGAAGCGTGACACCAAACGCTGTCGCGGATCAAAATCAACCGATCGACCTGGTCGATCCACTCGCGGACCAGCCTCCCGCCCCTCTCCCCAACGCAAACTTTGCGTCATCGAACCTTTCAGGTCTGGGTATCACGCAAGGTTCGTTCTCGGCGGCACCGACCATGATCGGCGACTTCTTTGGCGGCGGGTTCACCCAGTTCAGCGGCTCCCAAACCGTCGTCTTCGATGGTTACGCGAGGGGAAATAACCTTGGCCCCGGTCCCGATGGTTCGGCCAACACAACCATCGCGTACGAATTTGGAACCGACATCGCGTTCGACGATACGTTCAGCACCGGCATTGGTCTCGACGCGATTGGTACCGATGGTGCGGATACTTTCACCATTTTGGAACCCGTACCGCCCACGGACGCACCGACAGCACCTGGCCCAGGCTTCACGTTTGATGGTGGAACGGCGGTGTTCACAGGCAACAACACCGACACGACGGCTCAGCCGGGCGTGTATACCGACGGCGATCTTTGGTACTTGCAATACAGCTACACATCGACCGTAGGCGGAACGCCCACACCAGGGCAAGCGTTCATTCCCATCCCAGCCCCAGGGTTGGCCGCACGACGCGTCAAGCTTTCGGAGAATTTCAGTCCCGAAGTACGCGATCGGTTTTTCTTCAGCTACAACTTTTTCAACGATGTCATCGGCGGCTTGGGCGACATCAGCCGCTACATCCTCGGGGTCGAAAAAGTGGTATACGAGGACATGATTTCGTTGGAGGCTCGATTACCGTTGGCGGGCACCTACGCCAGCAGCCAGCAGATCACTAACGCCACCGATCGCGATTTTGAGCTCGGTAACGGTGTGCTTCTCGGAAAGTTCGTTCTCGTTCGCACGGACAACTGTCTGTGGACGGGCGGCGTGGGTATTGGATTACCCATGGCCGACGACACACGAATTCAAGCCGGCGATGAAGACCTGGTTCGCATTGAAAATGAAACCGTTCGGACGTTACCCTTCACGGGACTGCTGATTCGGCCTGATCCGAAATCGTCCTTGCAGCTTTACACCCAATTGGACATCGCTCTGAATGGTGATCCCGTTTTTGCGGACTTGACTGGCGGAACGTTACCACTGCTTGGTGAGTTCAACGATTCAACATTGATGCATGTGGACATCAGCTACGCCCGATCGCTTTATCGACGCCGAAGTGTTGCCTGTGACAGTCGTGGCTGCGATTGCAGTTTGAGCCAGATCCTCGGCGTTGCCGAACTGCATTACACGACGACGCTTCAGGATGCCGACTTGGTGACGTCCAATGGGTTCACGTACACGAACTTGAAGAATCGCTTCAACGTGCTCAACGTCACGGCGGGCATGCACGTTGCATTATCAAACAACATCGTAATCAGCCCCGCGATGTCGGTACCGCTTCGAGACGATTTGGATGCGCAGTACGACTATGAGGCCATCGTGCAGGTCAACTACTTGCGTTGATACCGCCGCCTCATGCGTCTGTGGTCAGCAGGTCTTCGCAACAAGCAATCAAGCGTTCGAATCCATCGTGTTGTTCGCGTTTGGCAATCGTGCTTGCGAGGTCGTTTGCGGATTCGCGATAGGTTGGCTCGGTAATCAACCGCTGCAGAATCGAACCGCTTTGCGATAAAGCTACATCATCGCGAATCGCACAACCAACTCCCATTTGTTCCAATGCCATCGCTGTTAAATCGTGTTCCAAAAATCTCGGCAGCACCAGTTGAGGCACGCCCGCTGCAAGCGCCGCGCACGAGAGCCCTTGACCGGCGTGATGAACCACCACGTCAAACGCAAGGGCTTGCTTGTCCAAGGGGATCAGCTTTGATTCGATATGCAAACGCTGATTGGTGACGCGATCTCGGATGCGATCCGGCGATACGTTTTTCATAAAGATCGTCCCGGAAAGTCTCGAACGATCGAGCGTTTCCAGGACCGCATTGGTGCCCCACGCTTGAGCGTCCAAATACGCATAGAACGACTGCGTCGTTGCTTGCTGTGGTAACGGTGCGGGCACGAATGACAAGCCATCAACTGGCACACTTCGGACCCTGTGATAGGGATCGACCTCGCTAAGCGTGAATGCGAACGCGTGCGGTTGATTCAAAAAATCGGTGACCTGATTAATCAGCGGCAATCCGAGGTTACTTTGGACCTGCCGGATGGCTTCCAGTAAATCTCGCGGCGGATCGGCGGCTTGTGTGGGAAAAATTTCCGGGAAATCAGCGCCGACGGCGGGCGGCACGGTAAAACCGGTTCCCGTGATCACTTGGCGATATCGCTGGTGAGCGGCCAGATTTAATGTGGGAGCAAAATTGGAAATGACCAACCTTGGTTGCAGCTCATCGAGGATTTGACACCACTGCGAGAGCACGGGTTGTAGTCGGGCCGGCTCGGCAAAGCCCTTGCGAGCTAAAATGTCGGTGAAACGATTGGCCCGGTAAGGTTCGCGGTGCTCCACCGCTGGCCAAACCGGTGACGACCTAACATGCCACTGATTGGCTTGCGATTGGGTGGCTGCAATCGCACGAGGTTCTTTGATCACAAACACCGGCTGATGCCCCATCCGTGAGATTTCGCGTGCAATCCGGACAAGCAACGCGATGTGACCAAGCCCCCCACCCATTTCCCAGCCCAACAAGACGTTTGCCATGGGTTTCTATGTCATCGCGGTCGGGATCACGGTTTTTTGCATCCTGTCGAGAAGTTACGGGCTCCACCGCGATCTTCGTCAGCGTTTGGTTCTAAAAAGTTAAAATCGTCTTTCGAAAGGCACTCGCCCATGCGACGAAAAACGACGCCGCGGAGGTAACAGATTAGGGTTGAATTGTGCGTCGCTGAACGGAATTAATGTAAACTGGTCAACAGTTGTTCGTCGTGGACGTTCGTTCGACAAATCCGAATCCGCCGCTTCAACTCCCGCCTAAAGTCCCCCCCGAGTAAACGATTTTTATGTCTGCAAAGGCTACCCTCGCGGCCGCGTTCTTGTTCGTGCTGGCCCTTTCACCCCGATGCTATGCGGTCCCGAGCGCGAATGGCGATGACGCGCGGCAACCGCTTGATGGCGACGGGCGAGTCGTCAATTTCGAGCGTGATATTGTGCCGATGTTTCGAACGCATTGCTTGGAATGTCATGGACCCGAAAACGCGAAAGCTGATTTTCGGATCGACGACCAGGAAACGGTTTTCTATTACGTGGAGCCCGAGAACGTCGAGGACAGCAGCCTATACGTCGACTACATCCTTAGCGAAGACGACGATTATTTGATGCCTCCCCGCAGTCACGGCGGCCCGCTGTCGCCCGCGGAGATCTCACTGGTCAAGCTGTGGATCGAGGAGGGAGCCGATTGGCCTGATGACGTTTCGGTTGTGCCCGAAGCCGAAGGCACGCTGAGCACCACAACAGCACCCGAAAGCATTGCGGCCTCCGCGGGCTTGATCGGACGTGTTTGGAGTTTTCAAGGATTTCTTCATCCTGCCACCGTCCACTTTCCGATTGCATTGTTGTTAATCGGAGGCCTCTTTGTCGCCTTGGGTTGGAAGTGGCCCTCGGTGGGAACGCAAGTTCCACTGGCGTGCCTGTTGATTGGCTCCGCATCAGCGATCGCAGCGACGTTGATGGGTTGGTCGTTTGCGACGGAAAAGGGTTACGGTGCTTGGACGAAGATTGATTTGGACGGTGAAATATTTTGGCACCGCTGGTCAGCCGTGATCGTGACGGTGCTGTCAACCATACTGGCGATGATCGCGTTGCTCGGATTACGTTCAGGCAGCGCTTCACTAACCCGCGTTTGGAAAGTCGGCTTGCTGGTCGTCGCGGGCATGGTGGGCGCTGTTGGGCATCAAGGTGGCGAGCTGACATACGGCCACGACTTCTATCCCAAGGCCTTCCGGATTCTCTTGGGCCAGCCTGATCCCGAGTCCGTGGCCGCTGAACCATCCAATGAGGTTGCAGCGAGATTCCGTAACGACGGTCAACCTGACGCCTAGCGATCAACCATCCGGCTGCTTTTTGAGCCGTGCTAACTCCGCAGCCAGTTGGTCGGCACGCTGGGCTTCTGCTGCAGCACGTTGGGCTTCACGATCGGCTCGCTGTCGTTCGCGATCAGTCGATTCGGCTCCGGTGGCAATCAACTCACCGGCGGAGTCATACCAGCGCAGCCAAGTGGCCGATTGGTTCTCGTATTCGCCTTTCCATGGTCGCAGGGACAACTCCAAATCCGGAATCATCGAGATCACCGGCTGCTCGCTCATTCGCTGATTGTCCAGGTGATAGTAACGAAGCTGCTGGTCGCTTTGATGCTCGTATGGGTCCCATACAAAGTAATGCGGCACGCCGGCCCGGGCATAAATCTCAGGCTTGATATCATGTTCGCCACCCGCACTGGCCGAGACCACTTCGATGCCCACCTGCGGAGAACCTCGATCCCACACAAACCACGAATTGTTCTGCTTGTCGGTAAAATCCGTGTTTTGAGTCACGTCCACCGCCAACATCACGTCGGGAACGATCGGGACGGTCTTGGTGCGATAAAACAGTCCCACGTTGGCCTTGGCCAAGAACGGTCGACCGGGTTTCCAGTTGGTTGCCAATGACTCGGTCAACAACCGCATCTGCATCTCGCTGTAGATTCCATCCACGGGAGCACCATCATCAATGACGAGATTTGAGATATCGGGATACGCCGGATGATCCACCGGCAGCGGCTTGGTCAGATCAAGCGGCGGGACTGACGCGGACGCTTTCTTGGATGAATCATCAGGACTCGGCATTTCAGCGGCGGACATGAAAAATGATTTTGAATGTTGAGAAAGCCATCCTCGGAAAATCCAGTTTAGCCCGCCATCACAAAAACTGGCAAACATCGTCGTAAGAGCGGCATCGATGAACGCCGTTGTGCTGCGATACAATGTGTGACTGTCTTCGTTCCTCATGCATCGCTGATTTCTTGGCCACTTCCTCTGAATCCAAATCGAACGCCGCAAAGATCGACTCGGTGCCTCGCTACATTAATCGTGAACTGGGCTGGCTCGAGTTCAATGCTCGCGTGCTGGACCAAGC
>JBCCJB010000190.1:0-8057 GCA_039028015.1 Planctomycetota bacterium | reverse complement strand
TGCAAACAACACGGTGAACATTGCAACGGGGATCCCCAATGCCCGGTAAATGACGCCCGAATAAAAGTCGACGTTCGGATAGAGCTTTCGTTCAATGAAATACTCATCCTGCAGTGCGACTTGCTCCAGCTCTTGCGCAACGGTGAAGAGCGGGTCATCAAGATTGAGTTTGGCTAGCAGCTTATCGCATGACTCGTGAATGATCGTCGCGCGGGGATCAAAGTTCTTGTAGACGCGGTGGCCAAATCCCATTAGGCGGAAACTATTGTTTTTGTCCTTTGCCATGTCGACGTACTTCTTCACATTGCCGCCATCAGCCGCAATTTGCTCCAGCATGTTGACACACGCTTCGTTGGCTCCGCCGTGCAGCGGTCCCCATAACGCACAAATGCCAGATGAGATCGAGGCAAAAAGATTGGCGTTGCTGCTGCCCACCATGCGGACCGTCGACGTGCTGCAGTTTTGTTCGTGATCCGCGTGCACAATGAACAACAGGTTTAACGCTTCAGCAAAATCAGGATCGACGTGATACTCCTCAGTGGGAGTGGCAAACATCATGTGCAAGAAATTCTCGCAGTAATCAAGCTCGTTCTTGGGATACATGAACGGCTGGCCCATCGATTTCTTGTAGCTGTAAGCCGCGATCGTGGGCAGTTTGGCAAGCAGCCTGTACAACGCAATCTCGACTTGGTGCGGATCGCTTGGGTCGCGAGAGTCCTGGTAAAAAGTCGACAGCGCCCCAACCACGCTGCTGAGGATTGCCATGGGGTGCGCGTCGCGCGGAAAACCGTTGTAAAACGACCGCATGTCTTCGTGAATCATCGTGTGCTCACGAATGCCATTTCGAAACGTTTCGATTTCCAATTGGCTGGGCAAATGCCCGTAGATCAACAGGAACGCCGTTTCAACAAAGTCGCATTTCGCGGCCAACTGTTCGATTGGATAACCTCGGTAGCGAAGCAAACCTTGTTCGCCGTCCAGGAAAGTGATCGCACTGCGTGTGCTGCCGGTATTCACAAAGCCTTCATCGAGCGTGATCAAGCCGGTCGATCCGCGTAGTCGGCTAATATCGATCCCCCGCTCACCTTCGGATCCCTCAATCACAGGAATCTCAATTTCGTCATCGCCGACGCGAAGGTGTGCGGTTTCGGCGACCTGGGTATCCAAACTGGCAGAAGCACTCATGGGCGAAATTCAAAGCGGTGGGCGGCAAGATCGGCAACGGAAACGCGTCCGTTTAGCAAGGCAACCGGGCCAGCGAAGTCGCCAGCCCAATTGAGGCCATTGTGTTGGGGACGATCCACAATCAACCCGTCGCAGTGTAGCCCCGTGTCATCTGACCCACAATCAGCGTCGCATCGCGATCGGTCGGCTTGGCACGTGTTCGATTCGTGGCTTATCGTATCCTGCTCGGGCTTGGGCTTGGCGAGCTGAATCGTTTTGCGATTCCATGATTCGGACGAGCCAGCATACTGATTCTGACAACTTGATCCGCACCAACCTGATGCGCGCTCATATTTTGATCGTCGAGGATGAGAAGCATCTCGGCGTCGGTATCAAATACAACCTTGAAGCTGAAGGTTATCGAACTTCATTGGTCGAAGATGGACCGTCAGCTCTAACGTTGGTCGACACCGCCGGTTCGACAATTGATCTGGTGATTTTGGATCTGATGTTGCCCGGGATGAGTGGATACACGGTTTGCGAAAAAATTCGCGACGCTGGGCTGACATTGCCGGTGCTGATGCTGTCAGCCCGAACACTCGCGGAAGATCGCACGCGGGGATTTGACGTGGGTGCGAACCAATACATGAGCAAGCCATTCGAATTGGATGAATTGCTCAGTCGCGTCAAGAATCTCTTGCAGATTACTTCCAACGGAAATCAACGCGATGCCATTCCGCGTCGCGTTGTCGAGAAGATCGAGTTCGGTCGCGTTGCCGTCAACTTCAACACGCATGAAGTTCACATTGATGGACAGCCCATCAAGATGACGCCGAAGGAGCTGAGATTACTTCGCTATTTCGTGGAGAATCCAGACCGCGTTATCAGCCGAGCCGAATTGCTGACTCAGGTTTGGGAAGTACCCGGCACGATGCAAACGCGAGCCGTCGATCAGTTCATCGCGCGACTGCGGAAGGTGATCGAATTGAGTCCCGCCGAACCAGCACACTTGCTAACGCTACGCGATGCCGGTTACCGGTTCGTCTTGGAACCATCAAAGGTTTGACGCGGGCTGACTAAAGCACGCCGCCATGGGTTCGGATCGGCGTCATGTGGCTGGGCGAGTCCAGAAACCAGAAACGCTCCCAGGTATCGAGCATCGAACGAAGATCTTCGGACGTGTATAGCAGCTGTTGCACGCGACGCTCCGGCCGCGCCGAATAGATCGGAACAAAACAGCCAGCGAGGCTGACACAACCGGCAATGCACAACAAGCCAATCGCAAGCCGCTGATTGATGCGAGCAGCGATGGTGCGTTTGGGTGGCGAGGTGACGCGGCGGCTGGACGACGAACGGTTGAACGTCATGGCTCGGTTCCTCCGTGAACCGGGGCGTTTATCGGAAGGTCAAATCAGTCTGCTTCGGTCAGTCAGTAATGTTCAGTCGATCGGTCGAATCACATTCCAGTCGCCACGAGGCACAACGCTGGGCTCGGAATCATCATCGATCGATCGATTGGTTTCGTAAGGAAGTTGTGTTCGGGAGCTCATCTCGTCGTGGGATGTCGATAGCGGCCGTCGGACTCGTTCTTCCATGATCTTGCCCGGTTTGAACGTGACGACGCACTTTTCGGGTACCTCGACGCTTTGGCCCGTTTTCGGGTTGCGAGCTCTTCGGGCCGCACGAGATTTCACTTCGAACACGCCAAAATTTCGCAACTCAATACGGCCCTCTCGCGCCAACGTTTCAATAATCGAGTCGAAAGTTCGTTGAACCACATCCTTGGTTTGTTGCTGCGTCAGCCCCAATTCCTCGGAGACGATGCGAACAATTTCTTTCTTGGTCACTTGACCAATTCCCTCCCGCTGCCATCCCCGATAAACCGTCAAATCGACGCAAGTCGTTTGCCGTGTTGATGTTACGCTTCGCGTCGGAGTGTAAGGCGTGTGGCGAATTGGGTCAAGCGGTCGAGCCAACATTAAGTCAGTCGCCCATCGGCCAATGCGATCGGTCGAGCTGGAACGCTGTGTTAGCAGCAATTCCACATCGATCGAGATGCACTTTGGCCATCAGTGGTATCGGCCGGCACAACCGTCACACTTCAGCTAAACCGCACAACTGGATCGGGATGTTGGTTGACGGCCGCCCAGTCGAACCCGCCGCCCAGTCTGACCCGCGGCCCAGTCGAACCCGCCGCTCAGTCGAACTCATCGTGCGGAGGTCGTCTCGCCAATTGAACGCGAAGACTTGTCCTTGCACAGAGCCACCGACGCACAAATCTGACCGCACGGTGGATGGCTCCTGATCGATCAGGACGATTGATGGGGTTGCAATGCAGCGTTTCAAACTGGATCCGCTTTTTTGCCTGCGTTGACTTTTCAATTCGCATCGATCAGGCCGAATCCCATTTGGCGTCCCCATTCGAATGGCCGGTCACGCTTGGAAAGCGGGTCAGGTTCGGTGATGCGGCGGTCTGGCGTTACGAGGGATCGGTAGCGAAACGGACCGCCGCGATGAGACGCGGACGACCCATCGCTGGCATGGACGCGCCGACTCGACCACGCAACGAATCGACCGAGGAATTCCATCAATGCCCGCTGATCCCCGCTTGCGTTCAAGATCCGCATCGCTGCCGGCGTCCGATCACACGCCCAACCTGTTGCTGGTTGTTTCGGCACAGAGCCGAACGTTAACCGATGGTCGCTGGCAGTTTGTGATCGAAACGGCTGGAGGCCGCCCGGTTCTCGAGGCTGATGACGCCGAGCTGGGTGATATCAATCGCCTAACGCTTTTGGCAACGGTGCGAGGTTTGGAATCACTTGATGGAGCGGCCAATATCACGCTGTTAAGCCACAATCGTTATCTCATTCGATCGTTGACTGACTCCTTGCCCCGATGGCGACGTAGTGATTTTGTTTGGGATCATTTTGGACGACGTGTCGAAGTCCAGCACGCGGATCTTTGGCGACGAATTGATCGAACCCTTTCGATCCACGATGTGGCGGCAACGCTGGTGACGACGCGTCGTTTGAGTCCCTCGCGGCGACATGGTCGTGCCGCGACCGTCGGCTCCACACAGCCGCCATCGGCAGTGTCATCTCAGTCAGCAACGGATCAGCCGACTGGCGACAAATCATTCATCCGAATCGATGCGGCGCATCAGGGCGCTGATGCGATGAGCCACCGTCGATTGCGAAATTGGTTGTTGCGTTCGTCTCAGGCGGGAATCGCACGCGTGCCAAATTCAGGCAAATGTTCACCGGACCCAGTTACCACATGACTCCGTTTTCACGCCGTGCGGCGTTGAGCTGACGCGGTAGCCACTGATGGAGTCTCAATCGAGGGATTCATTGGGGAAGGCGACGCGGCCCACTCACGAGTCATTTACTTCAACACACTTCACGCTTCCTCTAACGCCACTTTGATCATGCAAACCTCGTTGACTCCTTCCGCCGTGGAATCCATTCTGAATGGCACCGCAGAAACGGGTAATTTGCTTGGGTGTCATGAAGTCCGTTACCGTGGGGACTTGGCACGCGCTGTGCGGCTTTTTCGCCCTGAAGCCGAATCGTTGTGGGTGATTGATTCGGCAAATGGCATCCGCCGCATGATGCGCAAAGTGCATCCGGAAGGCTTCTTTGAGGCAATCTGCGAACCATCTGACTCTCCATTGCAAATTGAAATGATTGATAAGTCCGGCCAGAAAACTCACTCAACCACCTCGTCTGAAAAAAATAGCGTCATTGAGTCACGAAGCGGATCATCGATGACTTCATCCGTGTCACGCAACAATTCGGCCGCCCAGACTTCAGAGGTGCAGGCTTCACGGATGCAGACCTCGGGGATGCAAAGGCCCGAGCCGGATCAGATTGGGATCGCACCCACGACCGCGGCCGAGTCGCACGCAGGAGCCACGAGTTTATTTTCGGATTTCGATCGCTACCTGTTTGGTGAAGGTCGGCTGCTGGGCATGTACAACCGGCTGGGTGCTCAACTGCGCACGGTGGATGGAACTCCTGGCGTTAACTTTGCCGTATGGGCTCCCAACGCTCGCGAAATTCAGATTGTTGGCGACTTCAACGGATGGGATGGCCGAAATCACAAGGCGATTCCAGTCGCATCACTGGGCATCTGGGAATTGTTCGTGCCTGGCGCGAAAGTCGGTCAAAAGTACAAGTTTCGGATCCACGGTGAGGATGGATCTTGGATCGATAAGTGCGACCCGCTGGCGTTTGCTGCCGAACTGCCGCCTTTGACGGCCAACATCATCACTGATCTGAATTCGCATCAGTGGCAAGATGGCGATTGGATGTCGGCCAGAGAATCGTTTGATGCGATGCATTCGCCGATGAACGTGTACGAAGTGCATCTGGGTAGTTGGCAAAAAGGCCCGGGCCGCACGCACGGCTGGTTGGATTATCGTGACCTCGCGCATCGATTGGCGGACTATTGCCGCCGGATGAATTTCACGCACATCGAGTTGATGCCGGTCAGCGAGCATCCGTTCACGGGTTCATGGGGCTATCAATCGATCGGCTACTTTGCTCCCACCAGCCGACATGGTTCGCCCGAAGACTTCATGTATTTCGTGGATCATCTTCACCAAAATGGCATTGGTGTTTTGATCGATTGGGTGCCAGCTCACTTTCCCAAAGACCAGCATGGTCTGAGGCGTTTTGATGGCTCGGCGTTGTACGAGCACGCCGACCCAAGGCAAGGCGAGCATCCCGATTGGGGAACGATGATCTTTAACTTCGGTCGCACCGAAGTGAAGAATTTTCTCGTGTCCAACGCTTTGTTCTGGTTGGATAAGTATCACATCGATGGTCTGCGAGTCGATGCCGTCGCATCCATGCTGTATTTGGATTACAGCCGTGATGATGGGCAGTGGATTCCGAATCAATACGGTGGTCGCGAAAATATCGAAGCAATCGATTTCCTTCGCGAGTTCAACTCCGCGGTTCACGAGCATTACCCGGGCGTCGTCACGGCAGCGGAAGAGTCCACTGCGTGGCCCGGTGTGTCGCGACCGGTCTACGACGGTGGACTCGGGTTCACGTACAAATGGAATATGGGATGGATGAACGATTCACTGCGTTACATGCGCAATGAGCCGATTCATCGCCGATATCACCAGAATGATTTGACGTTCAGTTTGATTTACGCGTTCACCGAAAACTTCATGCTGCCGCTCTCGCACGATGAAGTCGTGCACGGCAAGGGATCGTTGATTTCGCAGATGCCCGGCGACATGTGGCAAAAATTTGCCAACCTGCGTCTGCTCTATTCCTACATGTGGACACACCCTGGAAAACAGTTGTTGTTCATGGGCGGCGAGTTAGCACAGTGGAATGAATGGAATCATGACGATGGGCCGCAGTGGGAACTGCTTGATTTCGACACGCATCGTGGCGTGCAGCAGCTGGTGGCCGACCTCAACAAGTTGGTGATTGAAAACCCATCGCTGCACTGGCACGATTTCACCGGAGACGGTTTTGAATGGGTTGATTGCCAGAATGCAGATGACAGCGTGTTGGTCTATCTGCGTCGTGGTGATCCGAACCATGAACCAATTTTGGTGTGCTGCAATTTCACACCCGTCGTTCGCAAGGGTTATCGCGTAGGCGTTCCCAATGCCGGTTTTTGGCGAGAGATTTTTAATAGCGATAGCGAAGCCTATGGCGGATCGAATGTGGGTAACTATCCCGGCCGCGGTACGACGGGAATCGCGCATCATGGGCGACCGGATAGCATCGAAATCGATTTTCCACCGTTGGCAACGACGATCTTTCGTTTGACGCCTTCATGACGTTGGCGTTGTTTGACACGCACGCGCATTTGAATGCCGATGCATTCGCCGGCACGCTTGATGAGGTGATCGACGAAGCGCGTGATGCGGGGGTCGTCGGGATTGGTGTGATTGGCATCGATGTCGCGACCAGTCAGCGTGCGTGCGATTTGGCGGCGCAATACCACGGTTTGCTCCACGCCGTCGTGGGGATCCAACCCAACAGCGTTGCCGCGTCCAACGAGGATGCATTTTCGCAGATTGAGGCGATGGCGAGTTTGCCCGGCGTCCGCGGCATCGGTGAGACCGGTTTGGATTGCTACTGGGATGACACTCCGATCGAAGATCAAGCGGCGATGTTTGATTTGCATATTGATCTGGCGCTGCAGACGCGCTTGCCGATGGTGATTCACATGCGTGAAAGCGGGGATCTGATCATCGAGCAATTGCGACGTCGTCGTGAGTTGCCCGTGGCGGTTATGCATTCGTTCACCGGCGATGAAACGCTTGCGAAAGCTTGCCTCGACCTGGGTCTTTATTTGAGTTTTGCAGGGATGGTGACGTTCAAGAAGAACGATGCGTTGAGGCGCGTCGCGGCGATGGTTCCCGACGACCGGTTGTTGATTGAAACGGATTCGCCCTATCTATCGCCTGAGCCTATGCGGGGCCGTCGCCCGAATGTTCCATCGCGCGTGCGGCACACCCTGGATTGTTTGGCGGACGTGCGGCAAGTGTCTTCGGCCGACTTGGCATCATTGACGACAGCCAACGCAGAACGCTTTTTTCAGCTTGCACCAAGTGACATTTAAGAGTTGCTCGAAAACAACCTCGGCATTTCTAACGTGGCCGGCACGCTCCGCCGTGGCGACGGGGAAAAAACACGTCGAAGTTTTTTTGAACCCGATCCTTAACCTATTTTTACCGCGAAAAAGCCGTGACCCCGTGCTGCAAATTGAAAGCACATCAACGACGATACGCGTCTCGGTTTCAAATTGACTCGATGCGTGTTACCCCACTGCGACGATGGCAAAGACAAAGGTCCTGATCGTTGAAGACTATCGACCGTTGGTTGAAACGCTGGACTATCAGCTCAAGCGAGCTGGTT
>JBCCJB010000189.1:0-8132 GCA_039028015.1 Planctomycetota bacterium | reverse complement strand
TAATTCTTTCGCTGCATACCCCACGTACCGGCCATACCGCTGCAGCCAGCATCAGCCGTGGTCACTCGCATGCCTGGAATCAACCGCATCAGCTCAGCGGCAACGGGTTCGCGTTGCAACACACGCGAATGACACGGCTGGTGATACAGCATTTCACCACCACTGGGATCATCCGGTGCAACTTCTTGAAATTCCTGTTCCAGCCGTCCCGCTTCATTCAACGACCACAAATACTCACACGCTTCATGTGAGTGCTTGGCCACGAGGTGAGCATCTTCAGTATCCAACAGGTTGGGATACTCATGTTTCAGGCAAAGCGCCGCGGCCGGTTCGGTCGCGACAATCGTGTAGCCTTGCCGGACCGCATCGACCAATGTCCGCACATTGCGACGCGCGATGCGACGCGCGCCTTTGAGATCACCCGCAGTGATCCGAGACATGCCGCTAGATGCTTGCGCTGTTGGCACATAAAACCCAATCCGATTGTGCAGCAAAATCTCTGCCAATGCACGACCGATCTGTGGATCATGAACGTTGGCAAAGTGATCAACAAAATAAGCCACCTTCAATCCACCGTGTGGTGATGCTTTATGCCAACGACGTCGAACGGCGTAGCGAATAAAGGACTCGGAAGCAAAAAGCGGTAGCTGTCGGGCGGAGGTCAGGCCAAACGAGCGGTCCAGCAACCAACGCGCAAATGGATTGCGTAACAAAGGGTTGGCCAAAAAACTCATCCGTCGTCCCAACAATGCAACCGTGTCGATTCGACCCATCAACCAATCCGACAAGGGCAGACCATTGGTTGCCACATATTGGGCCTTTATCTCACCAACGATTTTGGGAATGTCAGCTGACGCCGGACACTCGACCCGACACGAATGACAGTTAAAACACAAATCAGCGATTGCTTTGGCACGCTCTCCCGTTAGCGAGTCGACTGGAAGTTGACCACTCAATACGCCGCGCAACAAATTCGCCTTCGCGCGAGGTGAGGCCTCTTCCGTCGCCGTGATTCGAAACATGGGACACTGACGTTCGTTGCTTGCGTGCGCACGGCATCGCGCGCATCCATTGCAAGCACGCACCACACGATCAACTGGTGCACTGCCCGGCCACTGCTGCAACACTTCCAACTGCGGTGCTGGGCTGTGGGGCAGAAACGATGCAATCAAGTGATTCGTTTTGCCGGAACGATTTTCCGAATCGACATCGCCGGAGGCTTCTTTGTTTGATCCATCAACGATGGCCGTTTCACGATCCTCACCGTGACGCAGTGCTGCTAACGAATCAACGCGCGACATTGGAAGCACGCTTCGTCCAGCTGCGACGATTTCAATAGTGCGGTGGGCGGGACGCAGGTTCTCATCCGGCTTTTGCAGCACTGCACCGAAAAACTTACCCGGATTAAATCGATGGAGCGGGTCAAAGAGTCGTTTGTCCTGACCCATTTCCTGCCAAAGGTCACCAAACTGTTGGGGTAGCAAATACGAAAGGCTCAAACCCGCCGCATGCTCGACACCGACACGGCCACCGCGTTGCCAAACCGTCTGGGCGATTGCCAATGATAAGGGCTTGAGCTTGCCACGATCGGCAGCATCAGACAAATCCAACATCGGACGAACATGCAGTTGACCATGGCCCACATGCGCAAAGATCGTCGCCGTCACCGCGTGCTGTTTCAACACGTTTTGCACGGCGGTCACCATGGCGGGCAACTGATCGGGTGGACTGTGGATGTCCTCCACAAATGGCAGTGGTAATTGGTCACCTCGTACTTGATATTGACGCGGGATCACGCGACGAAACAACGCCCAATAAAGATCGCGGAGTTCATCACGGACGGTGTCGGTCGAATCGAAGGCCGCATCGGGACCACTCGAAAGCGTCTGACGCAAAACTGCCAAGCGGTCATACAAATCCCCCAACGATTCGCTTTGAATCTCAACCAGCATCGCCGCTTCGGCGCTCCGTGGTACCACGGTGGCGAATCGTTTGTCCGCTTCGCGCGCGATCTGAAGCAATCGTTGATCCATCACATCGCACGCAATGGGACCATGCTGAAGAGCCTCAACGGCAGCTCGCATCGCTAGGTCAAGACGATGAAAAAACAGCAGGACGACGCCGCGGTGTGCGGGAATCAACTCGGTTGAAAGCGTCGCGTCGACCAGAATCCCGAGCGTGCCTTGCGTGCCAGCAATAAACTTCGCCAAGTCAACACGACCCGCGTCATCATGCAAGTCATCAATCCGATAACCTCCGGCAGCCTTGGTGAAGCCGCCCGTGTTTTGCCGCCCCGCGCGGCGGGGTCCGGCCGGTTGTGGGCCGGTTCCCAAAATGGAATTGGATTGATTACCGCTCAGGAATTCGCGTTGGATCTCATCGAGTCCGACCGCAACGCGGGCCGCGAAACGATCGGACTGATACGCCTCATCGGCTTCGGCACGTGGATTGATTGCCGTCGACGTCCGTTCGCCGGAACCATCCGGTTCATCAGGCATGTCGGCAAGCAACTGCTGACTTTCGGCCACATCATGCTGCATCAGTCGAACCAGCTGCCCATCCGCCGTCACAATTCGCGCGCTCAGCATGGTGTCGCGCGCCGACCCGCTTCGCAAAAAGTGGCTGCCTGACGCATTCGTACTGATCACACCACCCATGGTTGTGACCGACCGGGTCGCGGGATCCGGCCCGTACCAACGCCGGTAAGGTCGCAAGAGTTGATTGACACTCCAAAGCGGCGCGCCCGCTTGCACGTCCACACGAGACCCATCGTCGGTGCATCGAATCCGCCGCATGTGCGCTGACATGTCAATGACGATCCCCGCGCCAATGGATTCGCCCGCGACGCCACTGCCGCTTCCACGCGGATGCACCGACAGATCATGCTCGGCAGCGTACTGCGTGGCCGCGACCACATCGGACGCCGTTCTTGGCCTGACAATTGCGAGTGGCCGGATCTGATAGAGACTCGCGTCGGACGCGTACAGCTGCGTGGACTCAATGTCGCACAGCACATCACCGCTAACCAACCCGCGGAGATCATCATGCAATCGCTGACGGTCTGATTCTCGCTCCATCAATCTATTACTTCTGCGATCACCATGTTAGTCAAGATGGTGAATGTGGCCGCCGCAACAGAATGTTCATTAAAACTTCACACGCGAATCCTGTTTCGTGCGGGTAAAACGACCGTTTTGAATGCTGAGGGTCGCTGTTGGTCGTGCCATCGGCGACACTAAAATCTTGGTCGCTTTGTCTCTATCTCGGTACACCCTATGACGAGCGGTCCTTCCGCAACCAATGATCAATTGCTCGATGAGCAAACCCGTGCGTTCGTACGGCGTGCGTTATCCGCTGGCGTGGCAACGCTGGATGAAATCAAGACGGTGGTGTCCTCTTTGATGGTCGACGACGTCGATTTCTCACCGCAGCGTCTCGCCGATGGACTCGTTGGTGCGGGCACGCTCACTCAGTGGCAGGCCAACAAGTTGTTGGCTGGCAAGAGCAAGGGTTTTTTTCTGGGGACCTACAAACTGCTGCGACCGCTCGGCAAAGGTGGCATGGGCATGGTCTACCTCGGCGAGCATCACGTCATGAAGCGTCAAATGGCGCTCAAGATCATGCCGCCAAACACGGTTGACAACAAACGCCGAATCGAGCGATTCAAGGAAGAGGCACGAGCATCAGCCCAAATCGATCACCCGAACGTCGTTCAAGCGATCGATTTCAATGAGTCCGGCGGCAAGTTCTACATCGTCATGGAATACGTCGATGGCATTGATTTGCATCAAGCCGTCGTTAGCGACGGTGTCATGAGCATCGACGCGGCAATCGATGCGATCTATCAGGCCGCTCACGGATTATCCCAAGCCCATGAACGCGGCATCGTGCATCGCGATATCAAACCATCCAATTTGATGCTGCGATCCGATGGCGTCGTCAAAGTCAGTGACATGGGCCTGGCGCGGGTGGGCTACCAAGAAATCGCAGTGAAAGGTGAGAAGACGCGTTTGACCGGTACGGCTGACTTCATCGCACCCGAACAAGCACTCAATAGCAAAACGGTCGACGCGCGAGCGGACATCTATTCGCTCGGATGCACGCTGTACTTTCTGCTAGCGGGACGCCCTCCGTATTCCGGGAAGGATGTCGCCCAACGTCTCGCCAAGCATCAAACCGAGCCGATTCCTGATGTGCGACAACGGCGCGATGATTGTCCCGCTCCCGTCGCAAATCTGATTGCTCGGATGATGGCGAAGAAACCATCGGAACGTCCCACTTCCGCGGTTGATTTGATCAGCCAACTGGAACGCATCCGTGGCGGTGCCGGTAAGATCGCGGGCAACCAACAACAGCTTGCCGATTTGGCATCAACCACCGACACGATTGTCGATGATCAGGTTTTTGAAGCCAGCCTTCTGGACACCTCCTTCGCCGACAGCAACGACTCCGTTGATTTAGCGAGCCCGTTGGCTGAGTTTGATTTTGGCTCGATTCCGAACATCGAAACGACCGCGCCACCGTCCACTTTTCGCGGGCCCGCACCAGGCCAACCATCGAACCAAGTCCAACCCCTTAAAGCGGGCGGCCAATCATCGCTATCAAGTCGGGCTCCAAATCAAACGTTGCTGCTTGGCATTGGTTTGACCGTTGCGGCGTTTGCCCTTTTGACCGTGCTGGCAATGGCGACTTATCACTTGCTTCGTCCACTGGATGCTCCTGCAACCAAGATCAAAGCAACGGAGAGTGGTGAGGGTCGCTCGATCATCATCATGAAATAGGGTGTGAATCCACCTTCAAGCAACATGACGGTACAAACGCAAACGATTGCCGAATTGGTGCTCGCCAGTGGCAGTCATGCGGGCGTCGCCGCCCATATTCGCTCGGGCTTCTACATGATTGGGCGGCACCAGGAGTGCCAGATCCGGCCGAAGAGTCGCTCGGTAAGCCGTCGACATTGCCTGATTCATTTTCACGAAGGCAGTCTTCGGGTCTTTGATCTAGACAGCACGTCAGGCACGCGAGTTCGCGGGCAACGAATCGCTAGCCGAACTTGGGTCGAATTGCACAACGATCAGGAATTGCGATGCGGTAAAGTCGCTTTCTCGGTGAAGCTGCGTGACACCGACTCTCGCCACGCGACCGATGCCCAGTCGGGTGTCGTCGAAAACAGCGATGATTCGGTGGACCTGCTGCGTGGTGACGCTTGGCAGGCAGACGATGTTGCGGCGTTTTTGGACGAAGCCGATGAGCAGGATCGACTGGATCGTTATGCGTCGATCCGGTCCAAGGCGAATGAAGATGGCGGTCAAGGAGACGGTCGCGACGAGTTCGATGATGAATACGATCTCACCAGCAATGCCACGACAACAAATTTTGATTCACAGCTGGCGGATGGTGACACCCAAGCGACATTAGGGGATGGCGAGCGATCAGGATCAAACGGAGACCACGCCGAACCCGCCCCCGAACATACGTCGCGTGCGAAATCGCCCAAATCCGGCAACGTTCCAGCGACGAAAAGCCTCCCAGCCCGCAAAAAGACCCCATCTCAACCACGCGATTGGAATGCCGCCAAAATCATGATCGCGTCGCTGGTCGCCGTTGCCGTACTCGCATTTTTCATCTTTCGCATTTATCAGTTTCAAGCTGGCCAGCCGACACCAATCGTTCCTGGGATCGATTGACATTCGGCCATGACCCGATGGCTGAACCGCGACTATACTCAGCCTACGATGTCCGCTGAAACGTTGTCCGCGAATGATTTGCCCACCACGGCAACCGCCAAAGATGCGGCGTCCTCATCCCCAGCCGCCGACGTCGAAGCGGCTGCGCCACAAGCAGTCTCGAGGCTCAAACGTCTGTGGACGTTTGGTTCAACCGTTGGTGTCGCTTTCGGCATCGTCGGGCTGCAAATGGCACAGGGCATCCTGCTAGCACGTCTTCTTGGGCCCGAAGGTCGCGGTCAATACGCCACGGCGGTCCTGTACGTTCAAATCCTGCTGTACATCGGATTGTTCGGCGGCGTGGAGGTGATTTGCCGCTACGCTGCCGACGGTGCTGACCTGACTCGACTGCGTCGTAGCGCCTTGTGGCTGGGAATCACAACGGGCGTCGTCACCACCGCAAGTGTAATGGTGCTCAACTGGATCGCACTGCCAGCGGACAAACGATTCTTAATGCCATTGGGACTGCTCTGCGGACTCAGTTTGATCGGCCAGCATGTGATGCTGATCATGACCGCGGTCGATCGAGGAGCCGGTCGTTTTTCAGCTTACAACTGGCGGCGTTTGATCGCGGCCGCCGCGTTCCCAGCGTTGCTAATCATCGCGGCTTTAATCGTACCGATGACGCTAACGCTGGCGTGTTCATTGTTCGTCGTCGCTTCGATCCTATCGATGCTCGCATGCGTCATCGGACTGAAACAACCCTTCACGGGTGACAAAGCGGTGGGCGTGCGACCGCTTTTATGGGACTCAAAGTCCTACGGCGTTTCCATGTTGGCAACGGATTTGTTCGAGCGATTGGATCTCTTGTTGGTGATGTGGTTGGCTCCGTTGGTGACTCAGGGCTTCTATGCCGCGATGGTTCCCGTTGTTTATCCACTCACCGTGATTCCCAACACGCTTGGTATCTTTCTATTCAACGCCGGAGCTGACTCCGGTCGTCGTCTCAAACGTAGTGACATTCATCGCATCTTGGCGGGTTCCATCGCTGTGCAAACCGCAACCACCGTTGCGTTTTGGATTGTGGTCGGACCTGTTGTGCGATTTGTTTACGGCGACGCATTTGAGCCCGCGATCGCGTTCGCGTATTGGCTTGCGCCTGTGTCGGCGATCAAGGGCATCTTGCAAGGTTTGGATAGCTACGTCAAAGGCAGAGGCAAACCACTTGCGTCGATTCGTTGTCGCGTCGTCGCAATGGTGATCATGATTTTGGTAACTGCCGCCACCTGGTCATCACTGGGCGCCTATTCAATTGCACTTTCGGCTTTAACCGGTCAGGTGGTTTGCTTGATTTGGCTTTCAGCGATTGTTTATGCCGACGTTGAATCCTGATGCGATCCTTTGGGCTGGTCATCGCTTATGACGGTACGAACTATGCCGGATGGCAGGTGCAACCCAATCAGCGAACCATCCAAGGCGAGATTGAAAAGGCGATTGCCGCGATTGAGCTCGATCGGCCTGTCGACGCCCAAAAAACAACCAACCAAAACCAACGCGTGCTTGGATCAGGACGAACCGATGCGGGCGTTCACGCGGTTGGTCAAGTCGCGCGCTGTCGTTTGTCTTGGAACGCCGATGCAAACTCGCTGTTACGAGCAATCAACTCAAAGCTTCCTGACGACATCTTGGTTTACGACGCTTGGGAAAGTGACGCGCGGTTTCATCCGATCGCCGATGCGATTTCAAAGTCATATCAGTACGAAATCCAACTTGGAGGTCATCGCGACATTTTTGATCGACATCGATGCCACCGGGTCATGAACATCACACCATCTGGAATGACTTCCATGAACGAGGCCGCAGCAACAATCATCGGCACGCACGACTTTGCGTCCATGCAAGCGGCGGGGGCGACGCATGATGACACGGTGCGAACGATCATCGCTAGTCAATGGCGTCAGAGCCACCATCAGTCTCGATTGCCTGGTCAGCACGTCGGTGGACGTTGGATTTATGAAGTGACCGGCACTGGCTTCTTGTACAACATGGTGCGCAACTTGGTCGGCACCATGTTGGAGATTGGCCGTGGCAAACAAACCAGCGACTGGATGGCCGACGTGTTGGCGGCTCGCGATCGCAAAACAGCAGGCCCAACGGCTCCGGCAAAGGGATTAACCCTAATGGAAGTGAAGTATCCACCGACCGTCAAATTGAATCGAGATTCAATCGAACGTTCAGTTTCGGCAGAGACTTCATGATGCATGGTTCGACGTGCCTCATCGGAAAGTTCATCTAAAGAATTTTCATTTGAAATCGCTTCTATAGGATTGCAATGGAATCCTCACCGCGGACCCGCAAGCTCATTTTGCTTCCCGGATTGGGTGCTGACGCCGAACTGTTCTTTCCCCAAAAAGACTTTTTCGGCGATGACCTTAACGTCTGCTGCGGTCCCCGCTTTGATGACAT
>JBCCJB010000188.1:0-8159 GCA_039028015.1 Planctomycetota bacterium | reverse complement strand
TCAACTTGATGACCGTCGGGAAGCATTACTGGATGCGACCGTTCGTGAAACGCTCACCGATTATTTGGACCAGCGGCTGAAACGATACTCGAATGAGTCGGAGAATCGTCGTCGTCCTAAGTTGGCCAGCTTGTTTGTCACCGATGGGGCGGGAACCGTCGTTTCGATTGCGTACGGCAAAGCCATCTCGCGAGCCCGGACCAGCGTCGGGCGTAACTTTGCCTACCGAACCTATTTTCATGGCCAAGATGCGGACTTCGATCCCGCCGAGCCAATGACTTCAATGGTGGCTTTGAATGCGACTCATCTGTCGGCGGCGTTTCAATCCACCGCGACGGGATTATGGAAAGTCGCAGTTAGCACACCGATTGATTTGAATGAAAATGGCGGCACCGATGCTGTTTTTGTCGCGACGATCAATCTGGGCGACTTTCAACTACTTCAAAAACAAAATGTTGCCCCGGAGTCAGGGCGTCCGACGGGGTCTCAGATCGCGGTACTGGTCGATGCTCGCCAAGGCGAAACGCGTGGCACCGTTTTGCAGCACCCGATCATGAACGATGATGCCGACCGGGGTGGCGAGTCGTTTGCCGTCGATTCGTTGACGATGGATAAGCTGCTGCTGGGCGGCGATGTGGACTACGTTGATCCGATGGCGTCCGCACCCGGCGGTGATGCCTATGACGGTCCTTGGATCGCAGCGATGCAGCCGGTTGAGTTGCCCGAGTCGACCAACGACCCGCTGGCAACCGATGATGGCCCCGGCCGGCAAACCGATCTGTTGGTATTAGTTCAGTATCGTCTTTCGGATGTGCTTGGTCCGGTCAAGTCGCTTCGCCGAACACTGCTGTTCGAAGGTGCCTTTGCGGTGGGATCGGTCCTTTTGGTCACGTTATCGATGTGGTGGGTTGTGCGGCGCGTCACCGAATCTCCCGATGAAATTGATGGGCAGGTGGACCCTGAGTCGCTGCATCCTGACCGAGAACTGATGGAGACTCAGGCTGTAGAGTGACGGTTGATCTCGCTGATTTTGATTTCGAGACCCCGCGGTACTCCGCGTGCACCAACCGTATCGCATCAATCATGACGCACCGATCGGCTGAGAGTCTGTGTTGCCGCCACACATTCATCGCCAACTGGGGCGGATATCGCCAAGGCCCTTTTCTTCTTGGCGGAATCGTTCTGTTGAAACAATCCGGCGGAAGTCGCTGGCCTCACCTCGAATCGATGCACTCATCAGAAGCAGCCCCAAACGCACGGTTTCTTTGGGACGGAGTTTCGTTTCGATCACATTTTGAGCCAGCGATGCAGCCTGCCCCCGAATGAAAATCGTCAGCCGACCTAGATCGCCGACGGTAAATCCTTCGCCTAGTCGATGGCCAGCATCACCGCCAATCACCAGTGTGCCGGCCAAGGCACCCATGCCCGCATCGTCGCCCACATGACCGCGCACAAACAAGCCGCCACCACGCATTGCGGCTCCGCAACGATCCCCCGCTGATCCCAGGACCGCCAGCGTGCCGCCCGTCATCGACGTGCCGCAACCGCATCCAGCATCACCCGTCACGTGGAGCACGCCTCCATGCATGCCTTCACCAAATCCGTCACCCACATTGCCATGCAGCGTCACATCAGGGCCGCCATTGTGCGCCCATGCGTAATCGCCCCAATCGCCGGTGGCACGAACGCGAATGTTCGCGCGCCAACGCATGCAGGCGGCATCCAAACCATCGATGTTGCGAAGTTCGATTAATGGTGGAAGCTCATCGGAATCCGGATCGGGTGTTGGCATCGCGTTGACCGCGTCACGCAACTCTCGTTCATTGGTTTGGCGATAGTCGATCACCTTGTCTGCGGATTCTTGTTGGGACGTATTCATCTTCTACGATCGCCTATCCTTGTTGACTTGCTTGATGGCATCAGGCCCACCACGTCGCAGCCGATCAGCAATGGCGATGACGATCTGTTGTAGTTTCACCCCCGCTCGATTCGAAACGTCGAGCACGTCATCATGGGCCGCTGTCACGGGCGCATCGGGGATCGCCATGTTGGTCACCACCGCGATGGGCAGCAATCGCATTCCAAGTGACGCCGCCATCAAGCATTCAGGAACGGTACTCATACCGACCACGTCGACGCCGATGGTCCGCATCATTCGGCATTCGGCTCGCGTTTCATAGTTGGGTCCGTTGACGGCCAAATAGGTCGCGCGATGCAACGTGAAGCCGTCACGGTGAGCAACCGCTTCCGCAACGTTGACCAGATTCTGATCGATGCGAAGCGGTCGAGGTCGTGGGACCGGCAGCTCAATTGCGGATGAAGCGTTGGGCAACCGTCCCATCGCGGCACCGATCCAGCTGATGGTTTCATCCAGGACTGCGAGGTCGCCGGTTTGCAACCTGGGATTCAAGCCACCAGCGGCGCAGCTGACGACCAACGAACTGATGCCAGCGGCGTGCATGATGCGGATGGGGTGAGTCACCGTTTCCAAAGGATGACCTTCGTAAAAATGCAACCGTCCCGCCATGGCGACGATGGGGCATCCGCTAAGTGTCCCAACGATGAATTGGCCCCGATGGCCCGTTGCGGTCGTTCCGGGCAGCCCAGGCATATCGCGGAACGAAATGCAGTGGGGCGTTTCGATCTGATCGGCCAAGCCACCCAGTCCGCTGCCCAGTACCACGCCCAAAATGGGTTGACCCCGAAACGAACCTTCAGGGGCCAATCGCGCGTCATGGTTGAACATCGCGTCGGCCAAGCCAGCTTGATCAGCGATGGCGATTTGTTCGGTCGTGCCGGCGGGATGATTCAAGCCCGAATGATGAGCCGCATCGGATGCAATGGAGTCGTTCATTGAGGCCAGATTAAAGGATCATGTCATGGGCTTCCAAGTCGGCAAGGTCCTTTGGCATCAAGACTTCCGACCGATTTGGGCTTCCCGCTCGCGGCTAGCTTTGCGATATTCATCAGAGTTTTTGCATCCGCGATTTCCCCGTCTAACGAAAATTGTCTCTTAGGTAGTCAACCCATGAACTTGGAGAAGGTCAGGAACATCGGCATCAGCGCCCACATCGATTCGGGCAAGACCACGCTGAGCGAACGTATCCTGTTTTACACCGGCCGCATTCACAAGATTGAAGACGTTCGCGGCGGCGGCGACGGGGCCACCATGGATCACATGGAGCTGGAGAAGGAACGCGGAATTACGATCACCAGTGCCGCAACCAGCGTTCAGTATGAAGGTCATCACATCAATTTGATCGACACGCCAGGACACGTTGACTTCACCGTTGAAGTTGAGCGGAGTCTGCGTGTGCTCGACGGTGCAGTGTTGGTGCTTTGCAGCGTGGGCGGCGTGCAGAGTCAGTCGATCACCGTCGACCGTCAAATGAAACGCTATCAGATTCCTCGGTTGGCGTTCATCAACAAGATGGACCGCACCGGTGCCAATCCGCGTCGCGTCGTCGAGCAGCTAAAAGAAAAGCTTGCTGCTGACGCATTTCTTGTGCAAATTCCGATCGGAGCCGAGGACAATTTTCGAGGTGTGGTCGATCTGATTGAGATGAAGTCGTACAGCTTCGAAGGCGACCAGGGTGAAAACGTGGTCGAAGGCGAGGTGCCGGCTGACTTGAAAGACGAAGCGGAAGAAACTCGTGTCGCCATGCTCGACTCGCTGTCCAATTACAGCGACGAGATCATGGAATTGTTGCTATCGGAGGAAGAGGTCACCAAAGAGCAGATTTATGCCGTGATGCGAGATGCGGTGCTCAACGGAGCAACGCCCGTCTATTTGGGCAGTGCGTTTAAGAATAAAGGCGTTCAGCCGCTTCTTGATGCGATCACGCGATACTTGCCCAGTCCACTGGATCGAGAGATCTATGGTCGTGATCCTTCGGATGAAGATAAGAAGATTGAGTTGAAGCCCGAAGACGACAAGCCATTTGTCGGCATGGCCTTCAAGATCGTTGAAGATCCGTTTGGTCAATTGACCTTCATGCGGATTTATCAGGGAACGATCAAAAAGGGTGAGGCTTACACGAACCAACGGAGCATGAAGAAGGAACGATTTAGCCGCATTGTTCGAATGCACTCTGACAAACGCGAAGAAATCGATGAGGCGACCGCGGGTGACATTGTCGCCGTGATGGGCATTGATTGCGCGTCGGGTGATACGTATTGCAATGAGCGTGATTACTGCACGCTCGAATCGATGTTTGTGCCTGAGCCCGTGATCAAGATCGCCGTGACGCCGCTGAATCGCGGTGACGGCGACAAGATGTCAAAGGCGCTACAGCGTTTTCGTAAGGAAGACCCGACGTTTCGCGTCGAAACCGACGAGGAGACCAACGAGATATTGATCTCTGGGATGGGCGAATTGCACTTGGACATTTACATCGAACGAATTCGTCGCGAGTACGGCGTCGAGATCGAAGTTGGTGCGCCCAAGGTGTCGTATCGCGAGAGTCCAACCAAGTCGATCGAGTTCAATTACAAGCACAAGAAGCAAACCGGTGGTTCGGGTCAGTATGCTCACATCGTTGGCAAATTGATGCCCATCGAATCAACCAGCGAAGATAGTTTTGAGTTTGAAGAGAACATCGTCGGTGGTCGGATTCCCAAGCAGTACATCCCTGCGGTGGAAAAAGGTTTTCGTGACATCCTGGGTAAGGGTCCGGTCGCGGAGTACCCCGTCGTCGGCACGCGGATCGAGTTGGACGACGGTTCTTACCACGATGTCGACTCCAGCGAAAAAGCGTTCTACACGGCTGCCCAAGGCTGTTTCCGCGAGTACTTCAAGCAGGCCGCACCCAAGCTGCTTGAACCCATCATGAATGTTGAAATTGAATGTCCCGAGGATTTTCAAGGAACGGTCACCGGCGATGTGATCCGTCGTCGCGGTATCATGACTAGTAATGACACCAATGAGGGAATCACGAAGATCTTGGCCGAAGTCCCGCTGGCCGAAACGTTTGGTTATGCGACTGACCTGCGTAGCATGACGCAGGGTCAGGGAACGTTCACGATGGAATTGGCTAAGTACCAGCAGTGCCCATCGAACATCCAAGAGGACATCATCGCTGAGCGAAAAAAGGGTGAGTTGGCTGGCGCTCGCTAGTTGACTTTGTTGTCGAACTCAGCGAAAGCATCATCATCGGCGGCGTCAAATGAGACGTCGCCGATTTCGTTATTGACGCCATCGGTTCCAAACTCTCCGCCTCCAAATTCGCTCGCGCCCGCCTCATCGATCGGCGCTTCTTCAACCGCGTCGTCGCCAAATCCTGGGGGCAAATCCTCGGCGTCTGGCATGCTCGCTTTCCGAGATCGCTTATCCATCATGTTTGCGATCGGAACCGACAACAAGATGAATATGATGAAGACGATCCAGGTGATGAAAGAGACCATAAGCTTCGCCGAGCGTCTGTTGCCAAAAGAAACCGCAGTCTAATTTCGACACTGCAATTCTTCAAATCAAGCGTTACAGCAAACCTGCGTTGTTTCGCAAACAGAATCGTCCGCTGTATTCTTCAAGCGGGCTTGAAGCGGGTTCAGCGGAATGCATTGAGCAGAATGGTCCGCAGGAGGGCAGCGGTTCGCCCGTCCGATTCCCCACGAAAACGCTCGATTGGCTCGCGCTGTGTTTGCCATGGCGGCATAGCTGATGTCAGCGGTGATGGGCTGGGTAACGTTGAATTGATCGGTGGGCACGTCGGAGGAGCCGAGAGACCGAAATCAGTCGGTACGCTGGTTTGGAAGCTCTGGTACGGTGAAATCCGCAGTTGAAGAAGACCGGATATCGACACAACTTCGTTCCAGCACGGCCCAAGCGCCGCGGCAATCTTTGGGCAGCCGCTGCCAAAAACGCGTTGCTCAACAAGCGGTTGAAGCGAGACGACTTCGTTGTACGCCGCCAACAATCGCGGCGTGTTTGAGGGTCGACGTGCGGCCGATCGGAGATCGCCGGAGGCGTCATCGAGTCGATCGATCCACCGCAATGTCAAGCGATCAAAGTGTCGTAGATCTTTGGCCCGATCCTCAAAGTTCTCGACGGCGTCGCGATAGTCGTCAGCGGCACGATAAAGAAAACGATCATCCGGTCCCGCCATTGCGGTCGGTGCAAGCCACAATGCTGCCGCGATGGTTGTGATCAGTGGGAAGGCGAATCGAGGCGGGGAATAGTTTGAGTTGGCAATCATGGCTCTGGGTTGATCCATAAAGGGTTGCGTGTCCATTCTTTTGGTAGCCCGGCGTCCAAACCCGACCGACTCCGCACTGGAGACGGTTCTCGGGAGGTGCTTGCCTGATGCCAAACCTCGAGATAAACCTTGGATTCGCAGTCGTAACTGCTTTCCCAGTTGGCATTAACGATTTTTGTCACAGGAATCGATCGCACGCGGATCGCGCACTCAATCTGATTCAGCGGGTCCGTTTGATCACAGCAGCTGCACTCGATTGGATCACGGTCGTCAGGTGACGGATTCAAATCGCATCGGATGCCACTTGCTTACAAGCCGACCGTGTCGCTGTCGGTAACGATGCTGGCCGTCCGATGGCGTTGTGATCGGTGGGTAACTTTGCTAGCCTTCGGGGTATCCAGAGGACGCATTCATCGCCACGGTCAATGGGCCCCGACGTCGTCTGGCATCGTTCCCGGCCTTCAATTCCAACTCAAACCCACTTTCAGATGTCCACCCGGGCCAGCACCGGCAGCCCATGGTGTGTCGACATCGTCTCTTGATGATATGGTCAATCGCAACCTCATTCGCAGCCTCGAAGACGACGACATTTTCTCTGATTTGGCCGTTTTGGCGCCGGAGGACGAGACTGAAGAATGGTTGCTCGATGCGATCGCTGCGGAGCAGCAGGACTATGCACAAGGCAAAATCGTTGACGGGAAGATCGTCGAAATCAATGACGAGTGGGTACTCGTCGATGTTGGCTTTAAGAGCGAAGGCACCGTTGGGTTAGACGAGTGGGGACCAGAGGAAGTTCAGCCGGTCGTCGGCGGCACCGTGAAGGTGCTGATCGAGGAAATGGAGGACGAACTCGGCGCCGCCGATGACCCCTACGGCATGATCGCGTTGTCCAAACGCAAAGCCGAAAAGATCATCGAATGGGAAGCGATGATGGAGACGGTCGCTGAGGGCCAAGTGGTCACCGGTACCGTCATTCGCAAGATCAAAGGCGGTCTGCTAGTTGACATTGGTGTCAATGTGTTCCTGCCGGGCTCACAAGTTGATATTCGTCGCCCGGGTGACATTGGCGACTTCATCGGACGTGTCGTTCAGGCTGAGGTTCTGAAGATCGATGACACCCGTCGCAACATCGTGATCAGCAGGCGTAGCTTGATTGAGCGACAGCGTGAAGAAGATCGCACGTATCTGATGCAGGAACTGGACATCGGTCAGATTCGCAAAGGTATCGTCAAAAACATCGCGGACTTTGGTGCCTTTGTTGACTTGGGCGGCATCGATGGTTTGTTGCACATTACCGACATGGCTTGGGAACGCATCGGTCATCCAACCGAAATGGTTTCGATCGATCAGGAGATCGAGGTCAAGGTGCTTCACATCGATCGCGAGAAACAAAAGATTGCGCTGGGGCTGAAGCAAAAAGATCGCAACCCGTGGGAAAACATCGAAACGAAGTATCCAGTCGAGTCGGTCCATCCCGGCGAAGTTGTCAACGTGATGAGTTACGGTGCCTTCGTCAAACTGGAACCGGGTATCGAAGGCTTGGTGCACATTAGCGAGATGAGCTGGACCAAACGAGTCAATCATCCCAGTGAGTTGGTCAATATTGGTGACCAAATCGACGTGATGATCTTGGGCGTTGACGCACAGGGTCAGCAGCTGTCGCTGGGCATGAAACAAACCCTCAAGAATCCTTGGGATGAAGTCCTGCAGCGATACCCCGAAGGAAAGGACGTGACCGGAAAGGTACGCAACCTGACCAACTACGGAGCATTTATCGAGCTCGAAGAGGGTATCGACGGATTGCTGCACGTTTCCGACATGTCCTGGACACGCAAGATCGCTCATCCAAGCGAAGTGCTTGAAAAAGGCCAAGAGATCGAATGTCGAATCTTGAGCGTGGATGAGTCGCGGCGTCGGATCGCGTTGGGTCTGAAGCAACTCGATAACGATCCGTGGGACGGCGAC
>JBCCJB010000187.1:0-8163 GCA_039028015.1 Planctomycetota bacterium | reverse complement strand
GTACCAGTTGTCGCGCTAGCGGCACGGCTGGATAGCTAACTTCGGAAAGGATAAACGCTGAAAGCATCTAAGCGTGAAGCCCGCCCAGAGATTAGGATTCGTAGACAATTGTCGAAAGCCCCCTGGAAGACGACCAGGTTGATAGGCCAGACGTGTAAGTGCGGTAACGCATTGAGCAAACTGGTACTAACGGGCGAAAGTTTGGCCACCGATATCCCGCACTCAAGTGTGTGATTCGCAAGTTTGCAATCGGATTTGGCTCCAATAACTTCAGAGCGGCTACCAAACAATCGGCACGCTGTGCGGTGAAACATCCGTCAGCGTGTCTTTCCGGCGACCATATTGCAAAGGTTCTACCTGTTCCCATCCCGAACACAGCAGTCAAGCTTTGTGAGCCGATGATAGTGCCCACCAGCGTGAAAGTAGGTATTGCCGGATTTTTAAAACCCTTCCAGGTCGCCCTGGGAGGGTTTTTTTATGGTTGGTCAATCGCTCAGTTTTTAAATCGATCTTGCTACCTAATGCCCAATTGATCTACCCCGACAATCGCGAGCGGCTCTAACGGATTAGAGAACCGCGGCAGGCCGAAATGCTATCGACCGTATTCAGTGGTCAGCTTTCGGCACCAGTTGCGCAAGCACACACGGCAGGGAGGCCGAGGTGGTCGGTTGGTTATTCGATGGGCTTGGTCGCAAACGTTCCCGAAAACGTCGACGACGACGTGGGCCCATCGCCACACTCTTGCGATGGTTCACACCCGGTTTGACCCTTACCGGTTCCATCGGTGTTGTCATCGCACTCATCACCGGGCAAATCAGTCTGCCATCGCTGGATGACATCCGTGGCACTGAACCGCCGGTTTATGACGACCCGATCGCCGCGACGTTGCCGCGGAGTGAACAGATCGCGGGTCGACCTCCATTGGCCGAAGTCGCACCGGTCGCATTAGCGACAGCATCGCGATCACGGACCACACGCAAGTCCGACCGTCATATCAAAATCGCCACCTTCAACATCCAAACGTTCGGCAAATCCAAAGCCGAAAAACCTGATGTGATGGATACGCTCGCGCGTATCTTCATGATTTTCGATGTGGTCGCCGTACAGGAACTCAAGGGTGACCCCTCGATTCCGATCAATAGCTTGTTTGAGCGCCTTCATCGTTTGGGCGCCCGCTACGACGCGATTGTCAGCGATCCATTGGGTCGATCATCACAAACCGAACGCTACGCATTTGTCTGGGATACCACACGCGTTCAACTCGTGCGCGAAAGTGCGTATCTGGTTGCGGACTCGGCCGACCGCATGCACCGACAACCTTACGTGGCAACGTTTCAAGCCCGAGTCAATCCAATTGATTCTCGTCGCCCGTTTTCATTTTCATTGATCAATGTTCATACCGATCCTGATGAAGTCAAAGGCGATTCGCCTCGCAACGAATTAAACGTTTTAGACGATGTCTTCATCAGGGTTCGACAATGGGAATATGATCGAAGTGGGCAGGAAGATTTTTTCCTTCTGGGTGACCTAAACGTCGATTCAAAAAACTTGCAACAGCTCGGTCAAATTCCCAATCTCGTTTCGGTAGTTGGTGATCAGGTCACCGCACCCAAGAGCGGAAAAACCTACGACCATATTTTGATGGATCGCGTGGTCACCCAAGAATGGACAGGACAAGCTAGTGTCCTGGACGTGTCGCAATATCTGACGAACGGACGCTTAACGGTCAGCGATGTGAGTGACCATCTTCCGGTGTGGGCCGAATTCGACATCTATGAGATTCCACCGTCAGGATATTGACGGCAACTTAAAGTCGCGTGACAGCAATACGTTCACGATTCATACCGATTCAGATTGCCACGCCTGTGACGCAACGTTTTTCCGACGCTCCCATTTCACAGTTGGTGGGCTTTGAGGTCCACGATGCCACTGAAGCCGAACTGCAAGACCATGTTGGCCATGCGGTGGTCGACATTGACTGTGGCCGACAACATCACAATCCGATGGGACGGGTGCACGGTGGCTTAATTTCCGCTCTCACCGATGCCGCAATGGGCATTGCGTTTGGTCGGACACTGCTGGACACCGAGGACTTTTCCACCGTTGAGATGAAAGTCAATTTTATGCGTCCGATTCGCGATGGCCGATTAACGGCGACTGCTGACGTTGTGCAACGTGGACTGCGGATTGGTTTTGTCAATTGTGACGTTCGTGATCATCGGGGAAAATTGATCGCAACGGCGCAGTGCACTTGTACGGTGAGCTGACGAAGTCGAGTTATGATTCGCCGTCGCATCAAACGACGACTGATCGACAATCAACGAAGTCCGGCATCATCCATTAGCATCTGCAAATCAGCCCACGCAGCTCTCTTCGCCTCTGGGTTTCGCAGCAGATAAGCTGGGGGATAGGTAACCAAAACCTTGCTATCACGATACGGGTGGAACCGCTGTCGCAATCGTCCCACACCAAGTTTGGTTTGAAGCAAGATGCGAGCCGAAACGGAACCCAGGCAAATGATGTATTCGGGTTGAATGATTTCAATTTGCTGCTCGAAATGCTCCCGATAATTTCCACTTACGAAACCTTCGGAAGAACTCTGCTCGTTTGGCTGACGGCTCATTGTGTTGGTTACAAAGACCTCATCCCGTTTCAAATTGGTGGCTTCAATCATCTTGGTCATCAGTTGGCGACTTCGTTCGACGTCCGAAGTTTCCAATCGCTGCTCGTCAATCCCCGGTCCCTCGCCAAAGAAAACAAACCGAGCGTTCGGATTACCCTCGCCAAAAACCGTTGGCATCGGCGAGTCGTTCAAATGCTTGAACGACTTGCAATTGGCCAAACGATGGGTCAACTTCGTCAATGCAGCTTGGCGTTCAGCGGTTGAAAGCGATTCCGGATAGGTAGTCTGTCCTAGCATCGTTGGCGTGGGCATCGGCGGCACCGGACTGAGACGCGATTTTGCAGCCGACTCGATCGAATCCATGACGGTGATTCGCTTTGGCCCCGGCGATGGCGAAACGTCGTCAAGCCGAGTTTTGGTTTCACTATCCGATATCGCGTGAGCGTCGACACTTTCCCGATCAATGCCAATCCGATCGCGCCACGCCGCAACGTTGCTTTGGCGAGGACGCGGAACCAAATGGATTCCGGATCGCTGCAAATGCTCGCACATAATACGCGTGGCATCGGTCATCAAATCGGCTTGCAAATCAGGTTGATCCGCCATGAGAGAATTGACTTGAAGGAATGACGTTTGAATAACGGTTTGGACAAACTCCACCCGCAACGTAACATGTCCCGGCTTTCGGAACCCGACCCCGCAAGACTCGTCAGATCATTGATCGCAGCCTTGGGATTGCGACCCTACATCGGGTGAATTGCACACACGCGGTAAGATCCATCGCTTTCCCAAGCCCCTCATTTTTTCGGCCAAACCACGCATGCCCGTTCCTCAAGTCGCAATTGTCGGACGACCCAACGTGGGGAAGAGCAGCCTGTTCAATTGGCTTGCCCGAAGGCGTTTGGCCATTACGGACGACTATGAGGGTGTCACGCGTGATCGTATGACAACGCTCATCGAATCCAATGATCGGTTTTTCGAGCTCATCGATACCGGTGGCATGGGCGTCGTTGATGCAGATGATCTGACTGGTGACGTGACCCGGCAAATCGAATTGGCCATCGCGGCCGCCGATGTCATCTTGCTGGTCGTCGATGTGCAGACCGGTCTGATGCCACTAGACGAAAGTGTTGTCGAACGCCTGCGTGGAATCGACCGTCCCGTGATCTTGGTCGCCAACAAGGCAGACCAGCAACATCAAGATGTCTTGGCCGAAGACTTTCAAAAATTGGGGCGCGGACACCTGTTGTGTGTCAGCACGCTGCAGAACCGAGGTCGTGATGCGCTGCTCGAGTTGATTGTGGATCGGTTGCCCGATGATGATCAAACCATTGCGCCTGAGTCACAAATGAAGGTCGCGATCGTCGGTCGTCGCAACGTGGGCAAGAGCACGTTTGTCAACGCGTTAGCTGAATCCGATCGAATGATCGTCAGCGAGGTTCCGGGAACGACTCGTGACAGCGTCGACGTGCGATTTGAAATGGACGGCCAAACGTTCACCGCGATCGATACGCCGGGCTTGCGCAAACGGAAATCAATTCGCACCGATCTGGATTTCTACGGTGCCCACCGTGCTCAACGATCCATCCGTCGTGCCGATGTGGTGTTGATGTTTTTTGATGCGTCCGAAAAAACATCGAAGGTCGACAAGCAACTTGTCGGCTATGTCATGGAGCATCACAAACCTGTGATCTTTGTCGTCAACAAGTGGGACCTGTACAAAGACCAAGTCCCGACGGATCGGTGGGTGAAGTATCTTCGGCATCAATTCACCACGCTATCGTACGCACCGATCGCATTCATCACTGGGCAAACTGGAAAGAACGTCAAGACACTGCTCAATCACACAACGATGCTCTACAAGCAGGCTCAAAGTCGCGTCACAACAGGTGAACTCAACCGGATCCTAACCACAGCAATGCAAGCCCATCCACCACCGATGGTGCACAACCGACGTCCGAAAATCCTATTTGCAACGCAAGTGGCGACCGCACCGCCGACGATCGTGCTGATGTGCAGCGAACCCAAAGCATTTGGCAACGACTATCAGCGTTACTTGTTGGGCTGGCTTCGGGATCATCTTCCATTCGGCGAAGTGCCGATCAAGTTCTATCTCCAAAAACGAAGTCGACGCGACGAAACCAAGCTGGCCAAGTAGCGTTGCTTCATGTGCAGAACATGACCTCTAAGTTTGCGGTGGGGTTTCTCTTTTTGTAAGGAATCCGACATCCTTTGGTTGTGAACGCTGACGTGCACGTTGTCGGTCTTTGCCGTGTCCTACTCAAGCCCTTCGGCACCGGGCGGCGGAATCAATTGACCGCCCAGTCGCCCCAACCGTGGTGAAGGCAAGAAGCGCGGTTCAACCACAAAACCGAAGCTTGTGTTGTCGCGGCCCGAGTCCACTCGCGCGCCCAACTGAACCAAAAAGGACTCCCCGATTCGAGTCAATCCAAAGTTGTGCCCCACCGATCCAATGTCACCAAAGTCGTAAGTCGTACCCGCGCTGGCAATCCATTTTTCGTTCATTCGATAATTTAGGTTGGCTCGCAAAACGGTACTGCTGATGGGCCCTTCCAACGACAACAAGCCCGCGTAGAAGTCGCCCAAACCAGGACGCGACGTCCGAACACCCGCGCTGATCGAACGCAAGCCATTGTCGATAAAGTCCAGATACCCGTCACTCAATAAGCTGACACGGTCGCCCAAGTTGTACTGGGCGTCATAAAGCGTGGGGCCGATCAACGTGCCGAAATTATCGCGATCCTCGTCGGTGAACAGAATCGTCTCAGCATTAAAACGGAAAAGGTCGACCATCCGTTCGCGTCCGGGCAAGCCGCGTTTGGTTTGCAACCGATGCGTCATTCCCAGCCGAACCTGTTGGAGATCGTCAACGATAGTGTCGCTGGGGCTGGCAACATATCGCTGAATCCCATTGCGGAAGGCAACAAAACGCGGGTCAAAGGGATCGGGAATGGGACCGCCACCAAAATTGGTGAACGTGAAGACCCGACGAAATTCCTCTTGTGCGTTGTCATCCAGCGGGTCGTAATACGGCAAGTCTTCCAAATCAGTATCGCTATCGGCGTAGAAGAACTCCGCCGACAGATCGACTTTGTGAGCAAGACCACGGATGTTCAACAGACTGCTTTGGATGGTGGGATCGATTCGTGTTAACGGCAAGTTGGCGCGAACACCGCCACCGCCCCACAGACGAGTCAAATCCTCGCCGTCAGTATCCTGACCATAATGAGCCGCTTCCCCGATCGCGAAGGGAATCAATCGGAGTGGCCCTAAATCAAATGGCAGCGAAAGCTCCTGACGAGTCCGCGTGACGATTCCTTCCCGCTGCAACTCACCGGGCAGATCCGCTGTGGATGCTGCAATGACCGGATCAAGCGGATCATCGGCGACATTCAATCGTTCGTAGCCCACCTCGTTGTGCATCGACCATGTGACGAGATCTCCAAGCGGCGTGCCGCCCAAGGCATAGTGATTCAACGATGGCAGACGTTCCGTCTCACGATAAAAGTCGTTGATTTGAACATTGGCACTTAGATCCAATAGCTGGGAACCAGCATATTTTCGCAATCGAAAACCCGTGGTGCGATCAACGTCGCCTTCCCACTCCTGTTCAAAGAATTGTTCTAAGAAATTGCGGTCGCTCAAATAGCCCACTTCCGCAATGAACTCCCACTGATTGGGAAGATAATGTCGATGCCGCAACGTCGTTCGGCCGCGTAGCGATTCCTCCGGCGTCAGACCCTGCCTCCCAAACCCCAGAAAATCGAGGCCATCGTCATCGATCAGATAGCTGTCGTACGTTCCGACAACGGGGCCAGCAATGCCAAACAAACTCGCTCGGTTGTAAGTCGTTCGCGTGCCGATGGCGGGCCCGCGTTCGCTCAGATAATCCGTCAGCAAGATTGCTTCAACGCCAGCGGGCGGATTGACGAATCCCAGCAATTGAAACAAATCCCATTCCAACAGCACTTGAGTGCCAAAGATGTCATCGTTCTCCAGACGGGCACCGGTCAAGTAGAAAGTAGGTCGAC
This sequence comes from Planctomycetota bacterium, assembly GCA_039028015.1. Classification (GTDB taxonomy): domain Bacteria; phylum Planctomycetota; class Planctomycetia; order Pirellulales; family Pirellulaceae; genus Rhodopirellula. Next base: position 1,488 of record JBCCJB010000187.1, on the reverse strand, counting down.
GCAGCGAGGTTTGAAATCGTGGCCAGAAAAAAACGGGATAACCGCCGAGGTAAACGGCATTGCCTCCGCTGGTCAAATAAGGTTCGGTATCCGCGACGATGTTGCCGGTCGCCGGATCCAGCACGGCAACAGGGCGAGGTGTCACCTGCAATTGTTCTGATTGCAGCCAATACCGCGGCACCCCCATGCGGCTACTGGTTACGGCGGCATTGCTCGCCAAGTAATTGCCACGCGCGACCTGGCGTAACGCACGAGCCTTGATGCGAACGACACCCTGATATTCAGGCACGGTTGCGACCGTCTCGGCATCCAAGATCACGCCGACTTCGCGGGTCGCGTTGTAGTACATCGCGTCGGCATAAACGACGCTGTCACCCTGACGCAGGACAATATCGCCTTCCAGATACAACTCACCCTCGGCCTCCGAAATACTCCGGCCGCCGGTGAAGATATCACGGAGCGTTGGCACCCAAGCAACGATGCGATTGGCTGACAACGACACGGTTCCCAAGCTGGTTGTCACACCATCGGGAGATTGCACCGACACATCACGAACAAGAATGGTCGCACCACCCCGCAACACGATGATTGACTCACCGGCAACACCGCGATCAACGGTCTCAAGTCGGGGAGGTAATGATGTTCCGCGTGGCAGGAATTCGATGCTTCGAGTTCCTCCTCCGACGAAGAACTTCGTTGAAAGTGTCTCCGTGCTCGCGGACTCCGTTGCGGCAGGTATTAACGGTGCCGGCGCAGGCAGCTCACTCGGCAAGTCAGATATCGGCGCGTCGAAAGATGACCGACCAGGTGCCGACGGAACATCCGACGACAACATTGGCTGTGTGTATTGAACGGGAGCGATACCAAATGCATTGCCGGATGCAGAGGCGTCTGAATTTGTAACATCAGATTGCACCGGAGGTAGTCGTAACTTTTGACGCCAATCATCGGGCAACTCAGTCGCGCCTCTCAATTCCGGGGCATCGATTACGGGTACCTGATCACATGCGATCCGAGCCAACAGCGGCTTATCTGCGGTTTCGTCATCGCCGATGCGAACGCGAGACATCAACACGCCGACTTTCAACTCGGTGCCCACACCGTCAACGGTCAGCACAATCTCATCAGCCTGATAGCCACGTTCTTGATGCTGAAGGCGCGCCTGACCGCGAATCCATATCAAATCGGTGCGGTTCTCACGCCACTTGTGCACGACATCGCCCGAGACGCGGATCACGGATCCCGAGGGAATGTCGGCGGCATCATCGCTTGCGTGGCTAACGCAAGCTGTCGCCAAGAAGCAAAATCCCATCAGACGAATCAACCAAGTTGCCGACGAAAGACGCCTTGGTCGAACGAGAAGCCCTTTCGGTCGGTCAAGATCAGAATCAGCGCGCACCCCGACCGATCGAATTTCAGCAATGATGAAATTCATGAATCGACGGAAGTCATCCAGGATGCGTAAGTCGTTCAAATACCGGGGTTTCT
>JBCCJB010000186.1:0-8166 GCA_039028015.1 Planctomycetota bacterium | reverse complement strand
GTTTTGGCATCGTTCTCACTCGACATCGCCTCATCGGTTGTCGACTTTTGGTTGGGGATCGGCCTGGCAAAGCTGTATCTCGCAGTGACGCGACGCCAAGATGCCTCATTCGGGATCTTATTCAGTGGCGGTGACCGGTTTTTCGCCACACTTGGTGGCACTATCTTGTTCGTGCTGGGCACCATTGGATTGACCCTCTTGCTGATCATCCCTGGGATCATCTTTATGTTGTGGGCCTGGCCATATTACTATTTGATCATTGATCGCCAGTGCCATGTCTTTCCGTCATTTTCGGTTGCGATCCCGATGGGACGACTCAACTGGTTCAACTCGATCCTGTTGAGTGTGATTAGCTTCGGCATTGCGATCTTAGGGCTACTCGCCTTGGTGATTGGTTTTGTCTTCGCCGCGCCATTCATCGGCGTGATGTTGGCAACCGCTTACGTGATGATGAAGGGCGAGACCCCGCATGTTGCAACGACTCCCAAGAACACGGGAACTCCGCTTACGACACCAATGCTGTGAATCGCTCTGCAGCGGCGTGCCAAGCATCTGGCTGTCGAGGCTCGTAAGTTTCAACCGGAAAGCTTCGCCGCACGATCTCACGCGCGGTTGCCAAACCAGAAACCTGCCCACCGCCAATCATTTGCATCAACAGATTGCCAATCGCGGTGGCTTCGGTCGGTCCCGCTATCACCGCTCGGTCGCAGGCGTCCGCCGTCATTTGACAAAGCAACCGGTTTTGGCTGCCCCCGCCCACAATGTGAATCGTATGAATGACATTTCCGACCAGCGATTCCAAATCGTCGAGCGTTTGTCGATAACGCAACGCCAAACCCTCGAGCGAAGCACGATAAAGAATTCCTAATGCCTGCGGTGATGCCTGTCCTGTGCGTGATGCAAAGGTCTCAATCGCATCGATCATATCCAGCGGTGCTGAAAGTGATGGATCGTCGGGATTGATCAGCAATGCAAACGGCTCGGCGACCTCAGCTTCACGAATCATGTCCTCCCATGACGGCGCGTTGCCACGTCGCTGCAGTGCCGCACGAATTTGCTGAAAAATCCAAAGTCCACCAATATTCTTGAGCAACCGGGTCGACCCCTGAACGCCGCCTTCATTGGTGAAATTCAATTCTCGGCAACGGTCGCTCAGGTTGGCCGCAGGCAGTTCGACGCCCATCAAGGACCAGGTTCCCGAACTGATGTAGCACCACTCGGGCTGTGCTGGTGCAAAGTCGCGTGCCGGGACCGCAATCACAGCGGAACCCGTATCGTGCGTTGCCGGCGCGATCACGGGTACGTCACACAAACCCGTCAAGTCCGCCGCGTTGGATTCGATCGTGCCCAGCGTGGTGCCAGCCTGAAGTGGTTCGGGAAACCAGGACATCGGCAGATTGAAAGTATCAATAATCTTCGTCGACCATGATCCCGTTTGTGGGTCGAGCATTTGACTGGTTGACGCGTTTGTCGATTCGACACTTCGGACACCCGTTAGCATCCAATGAAAAAGGTCGGCGACCATCATGAATCCGGTCGCGGCATCCATAGCGACATCACCAGCACGCTGCGCCGCCACCAACTGATACAGCGTGTTGATGTCCATGAACTGCAGACCGGTGGCGCCAAAGATGGCTTCTCGCGACATCATCTCAAATGCAACCTCGGTCATGCCCTGATGCCGCGGATCTCGGTAATGCCGCAGCGGGCTGATTAACTGGTCATTGGCATCAACCAATCCATAGTCAACACCCCAGGAATCCACGCCCACCGATGCAAAGCGTGAAAAACCAGGCGAACGGTCAGATGATGCGGCGGCGGCATCTTGATCAACGGCCAATCGCAATCCCGTTGTGATCTCGTGCCAAAGCGATAGATGGTTCCAGAACAAACCATCACGCCAACGGACGGGTTGATTGACAAAGCGATGCACTAGAACCATTTGAAGTTGATCTTCGGCCAGTCCACCCGCAATCACACGCCCGCCCGAGGCACCCAAATCAATTGCCAAATGTAGTGGGCCACCGAGCGCATCTAAGCGTGTATCCATCTATGTCTCAAACTCAAACCGATTGACCAGCTGGCGGCACCCAAACGCGCTTTCGGATGGACTGCCCCGCAACGGGCAACCACACCCGCTGGGCAGTAGCGTAGAGAGACAGCCTGCCATCGACAACAATGCTGGCGATGCGAACCCAACCACGGATTAGATCAGTCGTCTGTTCGCCAGTGCTATGAGACGACCCGAGTTATCCGGCTGTCGTTGCCGAAGAAGCAGCTTGGCTGAGAGCTTGAGCCGTACTTGGATTGCAGCGAATGACCGTCTGCACAACATCGATCAGCTTGTCCAAACGAAAAGGTTTGAAGAGCACTGCGTCATGGTGCAGACCATTCTGTTTGGCTTTCACGATCGAGTGACCGGGATCGTAACCGTATCCGGTCATCAAAATCATCGGGACATGATCCATGATTGAACTGAGACGCAGCATGAGCTGATATCCGCTGTAGTCCGGCAGCCGAATGTCGCTGATGATGGCATCATAACAATCCTCGCCCGCGCCGCGCCGAACCATCAACACGGCCTCCTCGCCTTCATGAGCCGTTTCAACGACGCAACCATAACGTTCCAACAATTGATGGGCATCCTCGCGAACCTGTTCGTCCTCATCAACCACCAAGATTCGACGCCCTCTCAAGTCGGCGTGCTGTTGAATGGTTTGATCCGGCGGAACCGCTTCCAGCGGCGTCATCTTTTGACCGATTTGCTGAATCGTTCGCTTGATGTCGCGAGAGTTCTGCAGGATCCGTCGCAATCGATCCATCACTTCGCTGCTGTGACCGATGTAGCCTTCCATAACGTGCACCGCGTCGTTCAAAATCGCGTCAACGGGCATTGCGACAGCGCTGTGAATCGCATCGCACGATTTTTGGGCGGTGTTCGCTTTTTGTGCGACAAGTAGCTCGAGCGTGTTGAGCGCGAAGGCTACGTCGCGGGCAAAGATTTCCAGAAACTGCAGATCACTGTCGGTGAACGCGGCCACCTCGGGGCTTTCCACATTAATCGTTCCCAGCACTTGATCGTGCAAGATCAGCGGCACGGTCAGCGAGCTTCGCGCATTGGCCACACCAGGAATGAACAGCGGGTCGTTTTGGACATCGTGGCAGATATAGCTGTCACCACTGGCAGCAACATAACCCGTGATACCGTTCTCCTGAGGGCGTGCTGTCAAATGACGCTGGACAGCTTCTTCGTCGATGCCAACGCTCAGTAGGGGAATCAGTGTTCCTGATGACTGCTCCAGCAAGCGAATTTCGATGACCTCAAAATTCAGCAGGTCACGGATGTAGTGCTGGATGTTGTCCTTGAGCAAATCGATCCGGTCATCGACCTCCATCATGAAGATCTCGTTGGGACGCAAATCGGCAAGCTCCCGCCCAGCTTGATGAATCGCTGCCAGTTTCTGCTGCTGAAGGATTTCGTCCGTGATGTCGCTAACGGTGACGATCAGATGGCGGCTGTCTCTTGCGGATGCAATCGGTGCCACATGCACCTGAAAATAGTGGTTGTCGCCGCTGTGCAGCGTGCTGCTACTTTCATCGCCAGTTGCCACCGCAGTGTGGAAGGGGCAAAAGTCGGGCCCCATGATCTCCGGGTTCCGCAACAATTCGTAGAACGACATGCCCAGCGGTAGGGCCTCATCTCGCTGGGCCCAACGCAACAAACGTCGATTGGCCCAGATCACACGGAGATCGCTATCCAGCAACGCAACACCCTCGGGCATGTCGCGGAGCATCAACCCGCTTTGGATCACGCCACAAAGTTCACTCGTCTGCGGCAGGCGATCGCGCTGCAGCCACAATCCATCCACATCGGGCGACTCTAATAGCGGCAAGGCCTCGGTGACTGAGTCGACACTGACAAGATCCCACTGCAGCTGGGACTCGGCATCGCTGTCGCACCCGCCGCTGGGATGCAAAGCACTGGATCGCAACCGCTCTGGATCGCCGACACAGATCAGTTTTCGCATTGGATCAATTGCTTCCCGCAGCATAGGCCGCTTGATGGAGGTCCGCATCGATGCGACGAATCATTTCACAGCCCGAGCCATTTCGGACTCGGGCCTGAACAAACTCGTCGTATCCTTCTCTATCTCAGACGCACGCTGAAGAACCGTAGTGCGATCGCGTTTGATTCACTCATGGTGTATCGGCCCGGCCTTAACAAAAGAATAAAAGAAGTCGCCAGTAGTGTCACACAGAATTTTCATTTTCCGCCGGCCTGGGCTGCGACCACGCGATGAGCTCTTACGCTTCAATAACCGCACTAGAAAAACAACGGCCACGATTCTTCCCAGCGATTGAATTAGCGGCGGCCATGCGTGCTTCCCAAACGCGTCGGGCAATGCGAATGCGACCATTTTTCCGGCTTTGAATTTTGGCTTCGCAAACGATCGGAGTCGCAAAATTCAGCGAACTATCTGATCCGCACGCGCGATCGGAAAAAACCTCGAACTTTACCGGATTACTCCCCCGGATTGTTGACACAGTTTGCCCAGCATCTAAATTTCATGCCGTAGGAAGGCCGCCTAGATTACGCAGCCCGTAGAGTTTGCCTGAGTTTTTCCCTTGCTTACCGCAATGTGAGCCCATTTGGAGATTGTTGAATGACATCGAGTTGGACCAGGATGTTAGCGGGACTGATTGGCGGGCTCGTGCTTGCCGTCAATGTCCATGCAGGATGTGGAGAATGTGGAGACTGCGCTAGCGGGGACGGATGCGTCTCAGCCGATGGTGCGGCCACAGTGATGGCAAGTGGTTCAGCGACCGCCTCAGGCGATGCGTGTGGACCGACTGTGTCTTATGCGACGCAAACAGTCATGCAGTCGCAAATGGTGACCGAAACTCGGATGGTTCCCACGACGACGTATCAGCGGCAAACGCAGACGCGGATGCGAACCGTCACCAAGAAGGTCGCCCGTGTTGAAACGAAACAGGAGTCCTACACGGTTAACGTTCCGCAAACGCAAACACGAACTGAGACTTACGACGTTCAAATTTGCGTGCCCTACACGGAAGAGCAGGAATATACGGTTCAGGTCCCGGTGACGACACAAGTCGAACAGTCGTACGAGGTTGCCGTTCCGTACACCGAAGAAGTCGCTCAGGAATACACCGTGCAGGTGCCCGTGCAGCAGACACGCGAAGAGCAGTACACAGTTTCGGTGCCCTACACCGAGACGATGACACAAAGCTACATGGTTAACGTTCCCTACACGGAACAAATCGAGCAATCGTACACCGTTCAGGTTCCGGTACAGAAGACTCGCGAAGAGTCGTATCAAGTTTGCGTGCCCTACACGGAGCAAATCGAGCAGACCTACACGGTTCAGGTTCCGGTGACGACGACGCAGACACAGACCTATCAGGTTTGCGTTCCTTACACTGAAACGATGACGCAGTCATACAACGTTTCGGTCCCATACACGGAGACTCAAACGCAGACGTACACCGTCAACGTGCCTTACACTGAAACCGTTGAGCAGCCGTACACCGTGACGGTGCCATACACAGAGCAGGTTGCTCAGTCGTACACCGTATGCGTTCCTTACACCGAACAGGTTGCACAAACCTATCAAGTCCGCGTGCCGGTGACGGAAACGAAAACTGCCTATCGTACCGTTTCGAAATGCGTGCCGGTCACGACGATGAAGACCGTGCAGAAGGATATGGGTGGTTATGAGTGTCAAGCCGTCGCAGCGGCTCCTAGTGATGCTGGTTGTGGCACCGGGTGTGAGCCATGTGGAGGCTGCGATCCATGCGGATGTTCCGACCCATGCGGTGCAGCAACCTCAGACGGTTGTGGCGAGCCGGCGGCGGTGACCTATCGCAAAGTTTACGTTCCCAACGTCGTGACCGAACAAGTTCCGACGACAACGTATCAGCGTACGACTGAGCAGGTTCCCTACACGTATGAAACCACGTCGTACACATGCCAAACGCAAACGCGGATGGTACCGGTAACGAAGATGCGTAATGAAACGCGTCAGAAAATGGTCAACGTGACCAAGTATCGTACCGAGACACGAAGTCGTTCCGTTCAAGTGCAAAAGTGCCGTCAGGAACAACGCACTCGTGATTACACGGTAACGAAGTATCGCACTGAGACTCGCACTCGTGAGGTACCGGTACAAAAGACTCGCATGGAAACACGCACCCGCGAAATCCCTGTGACGACGATGACGACCGAAACCAAATCGCGAATGGTCCCTGTGACGAAAACGCGAATGGAAACTCGAGTTCGCACGGTGCCATACACCGAAATGGCAACGGAAGAACGCACTCGAACCGTGACGGTCCAAAAGTGTCGTCAAGAAGAGCGGTCACGTGAGTACACGGTCACGAAGCACAAGTCTGAAACTCGGACTCGTAGTGTTCCTTACACGACCATGACGACTGAAACGCGTACGCGTATGGTTCCCGTCACCAAGACGAAGATGGAAACTCGCACTCGCATGGTGCCGCAAACGACCATGACGACTGAAACTCGCACTCGCACTGTCAACAAGACGCGAATGGAAACGCAGCAGCGAACGCGAGAAGTCGCCTACACGGTGAGCGTGCCTGAAGAACGAACGCGAACGTATAACGTCACGGTCTACGACGACGTCACCGAAGAGGTGCCGGAGACTTACACCGTCTGCGTCCCAGTGACCACGATGAAGGAAGTCTCAGTTCAAGTTTGCAAGCAGGTGCCAACGACCGTTCAGGTACCAGTTTACAGTGCCCCGGTCATGAGCTCAGCTCCCGCCATGGCACCCGCACCGGTCACTTACGAGTCCGCTCCAGTGATGGAGACGGGTGCCGGATGCAGCAACTGCGATAACTAAGTTCGAAGCGACGCGAGAGCGTCCCTCGAACAACCGATCGAAAGCCACTTCGACCTTGGGTTGGAGTGGCTTTTTTCTTTTCGTTGCTTCAACGTCCAAACTGAAAATGCACCCGTGGACGCGCTCGATAGACCGGTCCGTAGTGGTAAACACTCGGGTGCCGATAAATACGAGGCTTAACGACGACGGGGGCCGGCGTGACAATTGTGCTCGGTGGCAGGGCAACGACTGACTCGGCAACGCTGGTGCTTTGCATCGCGGTGATGACGGCCTCACTGACGCCCTGCTGGTGAAGCGAAATGATGTCGGAAACCTGGGTTTGTCGGGCCACGCCACGCGTTTGAATTTGGTTCAAGATGACGGCTTCACTGACACCACTGCGGCTCATCGCAATCACATCATTCATCGCAACCGCCCCCAATGGCTGCGGCGTGGGAGCGTACATCGGCTGAACAGGTGACACGGACTGTGGCGGCACAATGGTCGTCCGTGGATAAAGCCCACCTCGCAGCTCTTTATCACGAGCATTGCCCAAAAGACCTCCGGCGACCGCTCCGATCGCACCACCGATCGCCGCGCCCGCGCCCGCTTCATTGTTGTTATCTCCGATGATCGCGCCGGCGATTGCTCCACCGAGGCCGCCCAAAGTCGCGCCCCGCTGCGTATTTTGCTGACCTGAAACGACCTTGGGCACACACGCGAACATCAAAACAACTGTTCCCATGATGACTTTGGCGATGTGATGGCCACATATCCAATCGCACTTCGGGACGCGACCCGCCGGCGTCAAAGTCACAAGTCGCATCGATTGAAAACACATGCTGGAAGCCATCCCAAATCGAGAATCGAGTTATTTCGTCATCTCAAAACCTGGTTTTAGGATCGGCAGATGCTCGGCAGCAATGTCAATCGATTTTCTGTGGTGACGGTTTTTCACCAAGCGGGCTAAGCTACCGATCGGACGTCCCGCACCACATTCCAAGCTGAGATTGGTTGAAACTTCCGTCACCCAGCGTTCGCAAGCTCTTTCGCGAAACGTTCACAGGCCAATCACCCATTCGGATTGAATCCGGTGATCGCGGGAAAGTCATGAAACAGTGGCAGGAGCGGATCGAAAAAATCGAGGGTGCCTGCGTGACAAAGCATCCGGGAGACCGTGATTCACGCTCGCGGACCATCTGCCGTTTCACCATTCCGGACCCCAACGACGGCGGGACGTATTGGCGCACCAACGAGCTACGTTTGGAAACCGACGACGATCACTTGTTGATGATTCGAT
>JBCCJB010000185.1:0-8176 GCA_039028015.1 Planctomycetota bacterium | reverse complement strand
TGATTCGTGACGGTGGGACGGAGGCGATTGAACAACTGCGAACGAATCTGCGACCGCTGATCGGGCCGTTGTTGGATCACTTGGGAATTGCGGAAACCGATGAATTGACTGCTTCCCTGCTGAACCATCTCGTCGGACTCAGACTGGAGCCAGGACAGCGATACCGCGACATCGTCGGTCCGCAGTGTCTGGCCTGGACGATTGCTCATGGTCAACCGACTGCCAAGGCCGAATCGTTTGATGAGCGTTCATGGCGACAGGTGGCGATGACGGCCAGCGTACTGCGGGTGACCGACGGTCGGGATCAGCGCTACCCCGGCTACATCGACCGGGTGCTTGCCAGCAAGCCGTCATCTCCTGACGACATCTTCGATGTGGATCTCGACGCGAACGGCTCCGGCGATCCTGGATTCAAGGAGTTCCGCCGCCAAATGATCCACGAAGTGCGAGACGAGTTCCAAAGGCTCGAAAATCTGGCGGCGTAGTGGGTAGTCTTGGTTATCGGATTTGTCGCCCGCTGGGCTTTTAAGCAGTTGAGCCAGCCAACCGTCGGTTGACCGGCCTGTGTCCGATCACGCGAAATGTGGCAGTCATTCAATCGACGTTCCTCGCATGACACAATGTATCGCCAGCCGAAAGTGATCTAAGTCAACAATCCGGAGCCGACTCTTTGACCGAAGACGAAATTCTCGCCTGGTGTGGTTCGATCGAGCGTCGACCACTACCCGAAACGCGATACACATTAAGCGAGATGATCGCCTTCGGTGGTTTTGGGGCTGTTTTTGATGCCCACCTCGTCGACGGTGCTTCTGGAAGCGCCGTTCCACCAGACGTTCGGTTCGTCGTCAAAATTTTTCATCCAAACCTGTACGCCGATCCCTCGCATCGAAAGTTGATCGACGCGGAATGCGAGAACTCCAGGACCGTTTCACATCAACTTCGTTCGGCCAACTTGGTAACCACGTTCGAGCATCTTCAGCTCCAGTTACCGGGTGGACAGTCAACGGTCGGCATCGTTCAAGAGCAATGCAGTACGACGCTTGAAAAAGCCGTTGCGAGAATCACAGGCGAAGACAGGCAGTTCGAACCACCGGATCTATTTCACCTGGTTCGAGGCCTGTTGTTAGGTGTCCAATCCTTGCATGACGCGGGACTGGTGCATGGCGATTTGAAACCCAGCAATATTCTGCTCCATGCCGGCGGGGTCGATTTACTTCGCCATGGTGCTTCGTTGCTGCAATTGACCCCGAAGGTCGCCGACTTCACCACATTGGGCAAGGTCGGCGAGCCAGCACCCAAACTAGCGAAAGACAAATGGAGACCACCGGAGAATTATCAGCTTGATTCCGTTGAAAACTGGATACCGATCGCTCGCAACGCGTCACCGCAAACGGACGTGTATGCCGCTGGAAAGATCATCCAGTGGTTATGCCAGAAGACCAAACGATGCCCCACGCCGATTCAGCGGTTGGCTGATCGCATGATCAGCGACAAGCTTGACGCTCGGCCGGTGGCGGTCGACCGTCACCTGGTGAGTCAGGCGTCACAAGATTTTGACCTGATAGCGCTGCTTAAGAACGCCGGCTATTCACCCGAAAGACACCCGGTATTTGTCGGACGTAAAGCCACGCTACAGCGAATCGACAACTGTGAACGTCACGTCGCCAAAGATCCCGAATGCGGGCGACTAACGTTGCTGGTTGGCGAATCGGGTATCGGCAAATCAGCGATCATGCATCACCTGTCGGCGCCAAGTGATCACACCGCGGGTCACCCGGCGTTCTTCTTTATTCGGGAACGTCGCCAGTCTGCCGAGCAAATGTTGCGAACACTGATCGAGATGGTTCGCAAGCGCTATCCATCGGTCACTAAAGACATTGAGGCGCGTCGCGAGAATCCAGAAACGGAGTTTGCAGAGCTGATCGCGGCGGCAGGAGCAGCTGAGTTTGAATCGGGTTGCATCCTGCGAGTGCTGATCGATGCGGTCGATGAGTCATGCAATCCGGTCGCGGTCACCCGTGGTCTACCGTTACATATTCCCTCGGGGGTGCATCTGATCGTTGCGATGCGACCGGCTGCAGGGGCTGGGCTGGACAGCTATCTGACGCCGCTGCAAACGGTCAGTCACATCGATCAAATCGACCTCACGCGGAACAGCGGCTGCAACCGTGATGATCTTCGAGAGTATTTTCAAGATCGTCGAAAGGAGGTCGGCACCGACCCGGAATTGTTGGAAGCTCTAGTCGATGCAACCGGGGGCATCTTTCGCATCGCAGTGGTGATCGCCGATCAATTGTTAGCAACGGATCGCCCGCTGCCGTCACCGAGCACCGTCAAGAACTTCAGCATTGCCAGCGGCGCGGGCGAGGCTGAGCGGTTGATGAGGGTGTATCAACATAGTTGGCAGCAACTCAAAGGGTGGATTGAAGAATCATATGATTCGGCGATGCTCGCCAAGCACGTTGACTTCCTCGGGTACTTGTCGGTCGCCCAATCGCCATTGACTGAATCGCAGCTATGCGTGTGGCTGCAGTGCGACGCAGCCGAGATCCAGCAGATGTTTGAAAACACACACTGGTTGATTCAGCAACGCTTTGACGACAACGACATCCATCAATCGCTGCCCCATTACGCATTGTCACACGCCAGCGTCGGCGAATTCCTGGTATCGCGTCAGTTTGGCGGCCCGTTGTTGTCTCGAAATCGTCTGCATCGATATCAAGCGGCGATTGCGAAGCATCATTTTGACCAGGCGGACCGAGACGGCTGGCGTCGAGTCGATGCATACGGTCGTTAGTTTGCGGTTTCACACGCATTGCAATCCAGTGATCAAGACTTGCATCAGCGAGCCCATGACGCGTTGGGAACGTTTGCTTATCACGACGCCCGAATGGGGAATGGAACGATTGAAGATGTTACCGTTACAGGGGAAGTGGCCGCGATCGAACTGGAACGGATCGGCGATGATTTCCAGGCCCTTTCACGAGTCCTCCGCCAAGGCAACAGAACCGTATCCGCAAACGCATCAGCGTTGGAGTCTTTCGTCCGCTTGCGGGGTGAAATGATTGAGCAGGAGCCATCGGCTCTTGGATTTATCCCAAAGCTCTATCCGAGAGACCATCTTGTCTACCAGTTGGCACAAGCCGACACGGGTAACCGTTTTCTACACTGGCAACCCAAAACGAATCGGCGTGATTTTGACGGCGTGGTCATCGGGCGGCATGGCAAACATGACGGAGGCATTTACACGGTGACAGTCACGCCGGACGGTAAGCGAGCGGTCAGCGGTGGAATTGACGGAAACGTGCTGCTTTGGGATTTGGACGAACACCGAGTTGTTACGCTCTCGGGCGAAGGCCACAGTACAAGCGTTAAATCAGTGAGCGTAACGCCCGATGGCAAGCGCGCGGTTAGCGGTGGTAATGACGGCAAAGTGCTGCTTTGGGACCTGGACCAGCACCATGTTGTGCCACTTTCAGGAGAAGGCCACAGCGACTCGGTCCTTTGCGTAAGTATAGCGCCAGACGGCAATCGTGCGGTGAGCGGTGGCGATGACGGTAAAGTGCTGCTTTGGGACCTGGACAAATACGGCGTCGTGCCGCTCTCTGGAAATGGCCACAGTGGCGCCGTCAACTCCGTGAGTGTGACGGCCGACGGCAAGCGCGCCGTCAGCGGTGGCGATGACGAAGAAGTGCGGCTTTGGGACCTGGAGAAACACCACGAAGTGCTGCTCCGGGGAGAAGGACACAGCGACCGGGTCCAGTCAGTAAGCGTGACGGCGAACGGTAAGTGCGCCGTCAGCGGTGGCTGGGACGGCAAAGTGCTGCTTTGGGATCTGGACGAACACGGCGTCGTGCCGCTCTCTGGAAATGGCCACAGCGGCACCGTCAACTCCGTGAGTGTGACGGCCGACGGCAAGCGAGCCGTCAGCGGTGGCACTGACGGCAAAGTTCTGCTTTGGGATCTGGACGAACATTGCATCGTACCGCTCTCTGGAAAAGGCCATAGCGGCAGTGTTTATTCAGTGATTGCGACGGCGGACGGCAAGCGCGCCGTCAGCGGAGGCCCGGACCGTAACGTTCTGGGTTGGGACCTGGAGAAACACTGCGTCATGCCGCTTTCAGGAAATGGCCACAGCGGCACCGTCAACTCCGTGAGTGTGACAGCCGACGGCAGATGCGCCGTAAGCGGTGGCGATGACGGCAAAACGCTGCTTTGGAATATGGACAAACAAAGCGTCTTGCCGCTGTCGGACGATGGCCATAGCGGTACCGTCTGCTCAGTGAGCGTGACCTCTGACGGCAAACGCGCCATTAGCAGTGGCGATTACGGCGAAGTGCTGCTTTGGAATATGGACAATCAAACCGTCGTGCCGCTTTCGAGCGATGGCCACAGCGGCAAGGTTTATTCGGCAAGTTTGACGTCTGACGGCAAGCGAGCCGTCGCCGGTGGCAGTGACGGCAAAGTACTAACTTGGGACCTCGACGAACCGGTTGTTGAGCCAGTCTTTGGAGGACAACGCCTTTCCTCGGTGTATTCGGTGAGCGTCACATCTGACGGCAAGCGGGCGGTCAGCTGTGGCGAAGACTATAGACTACTGGTGTGGGACTTAGGCCTAAACCAAATTGTGCCACATTCGGAAATTGGCACCGACTGCAAAGTCTGTTCGGTGAGCGTGACCTCTGACGGCAATCGAGCAGTTGTTGCCACCCTTTCAGGCAGAGTCCTGCTTTGGGAACTTGATACACAACAAATTGTCCCGCTCTCGGACGAAGCCCACATCCGCTTCCCAAGGGTCAACTCGGTCAGAGTAACATCCGACGGCAGGTACGCGGTAAGCGGTGGTAGTGACGGCAAAGTGCTACTTTGGGATTTGGACCAGCCACGCATTGTGCCACTTTCAGGGGAATGCCACAGCGACAGTGTCCGATCGGTGAGCGTGACGGCCGACGGCAAGCGAGCGGTCAGCGGTGGCGATGACGGCAAGGTGCTGCTTTGGGATCTGAATCATCGTTGCTTAGTAACGACACTTGTCTTCCCTTCCTCGGTCTTCGCAGTCGACTTGTCGCTCAACGGCGTTCTTGTCACCGGCGAGGCCAGTGGTGCGGTGCGTGCCTACAAGGTGCCTGACGCTGTTTGGATTGGTTTCGATCATCGTGAATGATTTTGTGAAGTGATCGCATAGCTTGGCGTAGAGGGTTTTGTTGCCGAATGGCGGCCTGTTCCAGTTCGGGACGACTACGAAACCCTTTTGCACGGAGACGTCAAACATCATGCGATGTCATACTCAAGAAGCCTGCCTGTTGGTGGGCTTGCCGTCACGGATCTCCCGCGATCCCCAGCCCAAACTACCTTGCCAGGACGCGATCACAATTCTGCAGTCGCAAACCTGGAGCGACCCCATCGTCGGTGTTGCGACGAACCGACCCCCAACGCTGGAACAGTCGCGTGTCTTGATGATGCAGCATCCCAATACGTTTACGGTGGCAGCGCTTTCGAAACGATCGAGCGAGGACGGACTGCCACCGCGGCAGCGGCACCACATCGCAATGATGCAGCATCAATCCGCGTGCGCGAAACTGACCATCGTGGGAGCGATGCGAGGCATCTCGCCCTCGGACGCTGAATCGCTGCTGGGGATTTCGAAGCGATCGATTCTATGCTTAGACCATTCGATGGTCCGAGGTACCGATCTAGCCCAGTGGATGCCTGCATTGATCAAAGCCGACATGGTCGTACTCGATCCTCCGACGGCTGACTTAATCACCGCAGCTGTGACCCGACAGGTCGCGACCAGAGCAACGAATCTGACACGCTTGAGCAAGACCACGCGAACGGACATTGTCGTCGCCCATCCCGACCGGTTGATCCTGCACCGACATGGCCGTAGGACGATCGCTCGAATGGGAAGCGGCCGCAGCCGGTTGGCCGATCAGCCCGCCAGCCGAGGTTTGTTCGTTGCCGCAATTATGAGTGCCATGTCCATCCGTGGCGAATCGGCCGCACGGTCTCTTTTCATCGCGGCCGCACTCGACGCTGATCGAGGAAGTTTGCCCACACGTCCCGAAACGATGCGACGAATGTCCCGTGATCTGCAATCGCGCGTCATTCATGCTGACCGCCGCCATCGTCTTCATGCCATCCACATAGCGACCGCCGTCAGCGTGGCTTTCATTGCCATCAGCTTGATTGCCACCTGGCTTGTTCGAACGACCTAAATAGCAACCCGTACAGATAATCCAAAAGCCCGGCTTCGAAACGAAGCCGGGCTTTTGGCCATAGTGGAGGCGGGGAGAATTGAACTCCCGTCCCGCGATGCATCCACGTTGCCGTCTACGTGTGTAGTCTGACTACTTGCGAACCTTCGGGAGGTTCCCATTCGTCTCACGCGGCGCTGCCAAACAGGCTCCGTGATTGACTAGCTCAAATCAAATTTAACCAACCGCGTCTTGAGCACGACGGTCGGCGATCCGACATTGTGACGGACATTCGGGCGACATCGGCGATCCCCCTCAGTCCGGGCTACCTGTTCTTAGGCGGCCAGTGCAAAGTTTTCATCTGCAACTAAAAGTTTTGATCCGATTTTTACGTGGCCTTCGGATCAACCACGACACGCAAGCAAACGCTTCGTCACATCCGGTCGATTCCAAATCGCCCCCGGAAGATACAGAGAATACCAAATTGCGTCTCCGCAGCGACAGACATGACGCACGACGACTGTACTTGGTTCGCGAATACGAAAGCGATCCTGCACATAGGAGCCCTCTGGAAATGCCTTTGACGGGGTTTTTGGTCATCAGCACGGCGGCGAGTGCTGGCTACCTTTAAGGTGCCGAAGCTATCCCCGATCGGCTCCTCAAACACGGTAGAACGGCCAGGGTCCAGTTCCCGTTTGATTGGGAGGACATTCCACAAAACCCTCGACGCCCACCAGGCTCGTCACATCGCCGGACCCTTTTCCAATCACCAAATCGGCCTTCCCATCGGAACGAATTCGCACGCAGCGTTGCCAGTGCAGCGGCAGCGTTTTCTCGCCGGGATCGTTCAAGTGAATCGACGCCGGACGGGCTTGCCAATCGTGCTGCCCCGATAGCCTTCGCAGCACGGGAATCACGAATCGAATGGTTTGCAGCGTCGCACTGACCGGATTTCCCGGCAATCCAAGAATCGGTTTCGTGGTGTCACCATGCTGAACGATCGCACCCAAAATGGGCTTGCCGGGACGGATCGGTAAGCGGTGGAAGATTGTTTTGGCGCCGATCGCTTGCACCGCGGCGGGCACAAAATCGTGATCCCCCATCGACACCCCGCCGGTCAAAATCAAAGCGTCAAACGAATCCAGCAAGTCCGCGATCTGTCTCCCTAATTGGTCAAGTAGATCGGCAGCGTAAGGTTGCACCTCGGTTTCCACGAAAGGAAGCGATTGCAGCAAACCACTGATCGCCACCGCGTTTGAATTGCGTAACTGCCACGGCTGAATCGGTCCGCTTTGCTCCGGCGGAATCAGCTCGTCACCGGTCGTCAACACCGCCACCCGAACGCGTCGGTGCACAGCGGGCCTGGTCACGCCAAAATTAGCCATCGCGGCCAATTCAAAGGCACCAAGAATCTGACCTGCCTGAACGACACCCTTGCCCGCCGCCAAGTTTTCTCCAGCGTGGCGAATGTTGTGTCCCGCCGGTGTCGTCAACGCTGGATCAAGCCACTGGATAACATCTTGGCCCTCACCACTCGATTCGATGGTGTCTTCACGACGAATCACGCGGTCGGCGTGCGTTGGAACCAGACCACCTGTGAAGATCCGAACGACGCCACGCTCCAACGCTTCGTATGAGACGTCCGGCGGTGCCGCACCCGCGGGCGACAAACCTACGACGGGGATGTCTCCGGTGCACGCGAGTGTTTGTTTAATGCACGCGTAGCCGTCCATCGCCGACACATCGGCCGCGGGACTGTCGCGATCGGCGAGAACATTTTCTGCGAGGACTCTGCCCAACGGATCGATGGGCTGGTCTTCGGACGGTGTTGGTTCGATGCCCACGGGCGTCAAAGGCTCGGCCAGTGCCGCGATGGCCTCGTCTGGATTGTCAAACGCGAACACGTCGAGCCCTTCGTGCATCGAGTTCGTGCCGTGTTTTGAATCGTCGCCAGGCCGATGTTGAACTGGTCCTCCCGG
>JBCCJB010000184.1:0-8199 GCA_039028015.1 Planctomycetota bacterium | reverse complement strand
GAGCGAACGCGTCCAGCGCCGGCGTGGCAATCTTCGAGTTCGCGTTGAAACTCGACAAATCGCCGTAGCCCAAGTCATCGACCAGAACAAGCACGATGTGCGGGCGCTCGGCTGGCACCGACCGTTCGGCGGCTTGAAGATGCTCTGGCGTGGGCACCAACGAGATGCATATCAAGGGCAAGATTTGAACCGGCCAGCAGAGCGGCAAAGTCGTCTTCCGAGCCGTCTGAATCAAGCGTTTGGAAATCATCGCTGACAGCGTTTTCAAATGGTTCATAGCAAATGGGTCATTGCGGGCGACATCGTGAGGTGAAATCGCGAGACCGTCTTGACGCTTCGGTGACGCGGTGGATTGCTTTCTCGACGATTGATTTATGGAACTTTGCGAAGGGACTCGCACTCCAAGGCGGGATCGACTAGCGACTGCATTGGCCTTGGCACAGCCTCGTGATGATTAGCACAGAGTGTATTCCAACCCGTCATTAGGCATGTCTCGACACCGCCTGGCGATGCGTCACACCACCACTCGGCTGCTTCACGGCGGGCTGACCGCTCGTTGAAGCTCCGCTTGCGGGAATAACCCCATATCGACAGTGATCGCGCCTCCATGCCGCGTGTCGAGGGCGGGGCCAGACCGACCACAGCGGTTGTGCCGGTTTTATGTTGTTCCCGGCTAGGGTCACATTTATCCTAGGACGGCCCGCGAGAACACTGGCGGTCGCCAAGGCAACTCTTCACTGGACTCTTTTGTTTATGTCACGTCCCCAGCCCTTCCGTTTTCAACGCGGTCGCGGAACTTCCCATTCTGCATCTCCGGAGTCTGGCCACTCGGGCGTCGGTCACCCACTTGGACGCTTCATTGGATCCAGGCGTCGTCGAGGTCGTCGGTCGGCGTCACGTCGAGGGTTGCAGCGGCGGATCACCGGGGGGATAGAATCGCTCGAGTCACGCCAATTGCTGGCCGCGATCAGCGGTGCCGTTTTTGAAGATGTGAACCTGGACGGCATTCAACAAGACTCTGAGCCAGGCATCGCCGATATCCAGGTCTACTTGGACGAGAACGCCAACGGCCAATTTGAAACGGGCGAACCAACGGATGTCACCAACGCCGAGGGGATCTACGCATTCACGACGCTTGATGGTGGCGACTACATCGTGCGCATCGTGCCCGGGCCTGGACTGGTTCAAGTCAATCCGTCGGTCACGTACGCGTACACCAACATCGTGTTTGATGATGACGGTGTGCTCAAACGTGGTTCGCAGCTGGTCACGCTGACACCGGATGGTGTGGTCACGGATGTGGGTCGCCCCACCGAAAATCGAATGGACGGTTTGGTGCGGATCGCTGATGGATCGCTTATTGCGGCCGACTTCAAAGCCAACGCGGTTTTTCGAGTCGATCCCAACGACGGTGAAATTCGTCGTATCGGTAATAGCGGCGAGGACATCGTGGGCGGTCTTGCCTATGACCCAGTCGGAAACCAAGTCCTTACCCTGGTTCGCCCTTCCAGTGAAGCGTCGCTATTGCGGCTGGCTCGAATCGACGTCAACACCGCCGAGACCACATCGATTGGTATTGGCCGTGATGGTTTGGAAACGATTACCGATATCACATTCGATTTGGCGACTCAGCGGGTCATTGGGTTTGATGACTTCGATGACGAATTTGTTGCGTTCGATCTTCTCGGCGGCGTTGAGACGATCAGCACGGTCAACCCAATCATTCCGGTGCCCAATCCATTGGTCCAACCTGACGTGATTGAGCTCGATTCGGATTCGATCACCATCGCGGGCCCCGAGTGGCTCGCCGTGGCGGATCTTTCGGAGAACGCGACGTTTTTGGTCACGCCGGGCACTAAGGTGTTGATGTTTGACGAGGGCGATCGCGATTCCACGCAACTGTTGATCGCCAATGTTGACACCGGCGAGTTCGTGCCTGCCGGCGATGTGGACCGACCTTTGATGGTCAATACGCTCTCGCGACCACGTAGCGGCAATGTCGGCACGCCGGTCAGTGTGACTGAGTTTCAGACGCTTAACGATGTCTCCGTGGGCGTTGCCGAAGATGTGATTGGTTTCCGCATCACACCCGCGATTCCTGAGAGCACGGCCAATTTGGTTGGTGGGGAAGGTGTGACGGTGGTGGGCGGCGTGCTGGGTGATGATGTCATTTCTGTATCGCTCAATCGTGCGCCCACCTCTGATGTGCGTATCAATCTGACGCTCGACAACACCGATGGTGGCACGGCGGGAGCCATTTTGGATCAGGAGTTTTTGATCTTCACGCCGGACAACTGGGCAACACCACAAACGGTCACGTTGTCACCTAACCCCGCCGTGGTCACGACACGCATCACGGGACTCGATTTTGTCGCCAGCATCGATGCGACGCAGTCAGATATCGCGTGGATCAATTTGCCTTCGCAGTCGTTGCCTGTTCGGGTCTTGCCCGCTCCTGAGGACGTCGACCTTGATGCGCCCGTCATCAACGAGCTGTTGGTCGGTGGTGGCGAAGTCAATCGTAATACGGATCAGTTCGTCGAGCTTCGCGGCACTCCAGATGAAGTCCTTCCGGAGAACACGTACTTCGTTGTTATCGATCAGGAGTTCGTCGATGGTGGTGAGGTTGACACATTGATCAATCTGAGTGGCCAGAGTTTTGGAACCAACGGTTTCTTGACACTGTTGCAGCAAGGCTCAACCCACACGGTGTCGCCGGGATCGCGGGTGTTGCAAAGTGATGATGTCGGTTTTCGTGGATTGCCAAATGGCATCTTTCAAAATGCTCAGGGGACCGGTGAACTCCACGATCAGTTTTTCGACATCGAGTCGGCCACTTACATGTTGATTCAGGCGTCCGGCCCGGTCAGCATCGGCGATGACAGTGATGCCAACGATGATGGCGTGATCGATCCTAACGGTGTGGCTGCCGGATGGACGATCCTGGATTCGGTCGGCATGAATCCGTTTGTCGGTGGCGAGAATTACACGTACGCGATGTACACCGGTACGGATTCGCCGCTGGATCAAAACAACATCACCACGTTTCCGGCCGGTGCGACGATTGTCTACGGCGATGGAGTGGGTTACGCGGCGCGGGTGGGCGATTCGCTTGGTAGCCGGCAGGGAGACTGGGTTGTTGCCAACGTCAACCGCGTGGCCAATCCGCAAGAGGCGGACCTCGATCCGGTAGAATTGTTCGAGATTGATGAATCATTCAATCCGTATCACATCACCTTCGATCGCGCTCTCGACCACATTGGCGATAGCAATTTCTTCGCAGGTATCCGTGGCCGCGTTTCACTGTTGCCGGCGCGGGAAACACTTGTGCCCGGCGAGGTAGAACAGCCCGTGCCTGGCGAAGGCATCTTGGTCTTCGCCGACCTCAACGGGAATGGCGTTCGCGATACGGTGACGGTGACCGTTGATCCGGATGATCTGATTCCGCCGTTTGACGTCCGTAATCCGGGCTTGCAGGACCTGCCGTTTTCAGTGACCAACGCGTTTCCGGGGGTCACGATTGCCGAAGAACGATTTGCCGATGATTCGTTGATGGACACGGTCTTTGCCGAACGCCAAACCCGCGACGGCCGTCCATTGACCAATCGAGTTTTCGGTGCCGACATCATCTTTGGTTTTGGTTTTGATGAAGGTACGCCGCTGCGGGTTGATTTTCACAATCCGGTTCGATCGGTCAGCATCGATGCGATTCCTCTCGACTTCAGGTTCTCCATTGATCGTTCCGTTCCGATCTTACGTGCCTTTGATCAAAACGGTGACCTGCTGACCACCACAACGGGACCAGCGTTTGCGTTTGGCCAAAATCAAACCGTCACCGTCAGCACACCTTTGGATGAAATCTACAGCATCGAAGCATTTGGCAGCGATGGTTTTGGCATCGATGGTTTGTTCTTTGACAACTTGGTCTATGAACAAATCGAGCCGAGCGACATCACCGATCAGAATGGGATTTATGAGATCACGAATTTGTCCGAGGGGACTTATGACGTGAACATCGTCAGCTCGGTCGCGACGGGTACTTTGATCGGGGACACCCAGAGAACGGTCAGCCTGACTGGCAACCAAAACGTCATCTTTGAAGATGAGCTGCGTCCCAATTCGATCCCACGCAGCCAAGATCAAACGATCGAAATTGCAGAGAACCTGCCGGCACAAACCTTTGTCGGAACGGTTCGTGCTAGCGATGCCGACGAGGCAGCGATTCTGGGCTATCAACTGATTGGTGGGCTTAACGCGGGATTCATCGTGAATCCCGAAACCGGTGTGATCACCGTTGCCGACAACGCGGATTTGGATTTCGAGACCAGCCCCGAGCGTATTTTGACCGTTCGCACGACGGACTCGCTTGGTGATAGTTCCACATCACGCATCACGATCACGCTGACTGATGTCAATGAAGCACCCGTGGTCGACGACAGCGAATTGCTGATCACCGAGCGATTGACCAATGGTTCCATCGTGGGCCGCATTTCAGCAACCGATCCGGATCTGGAGCAAAACGCTTCTTTGACATATTCGGTGCTGGGTGGTGATGGAGCTGCGTTCTTTGGTGTTGATCCAAGTAACGGCGTGGTGACGGTGACCAATGCGTCCGGTATCAATTTTGAAACGTCGTCGACGCTGACGTTGCGAGTTCGAGTCAGCGACGACAACCCCAGCCCGGCGTCAACCGACTTTGACCAGATCATTCGCATCCGCGATGAGAACGATCCGGCCGTGTTCAATCAAACCACGTTCACATTGCCGGAAAATGCAACCGGTGAATTGTTCACGTTGACGGTGACCGACCCGGATCCCACGCAAACGCATCGGTATGAGTTGTTCCAACCCACCGGTTCGTCACCCGTGGTGGTCGCACCCAGCGGTGTGGTCACGCTAGCGGACGGAGCGACGCTGGATTTTGAAACCAACCCAACGGTCACTTTCCGCACCACCGTGGTTGACACCGGTTCGCCACCGGTCGCCGTGACCGAATTGATCACGATCACGCTTACCGATGTCGATGAGAGTGCGACGATCGATCAAGCGTCCTTCTCAGTCCCAGAGAACACGTTGGAACGAACCAGCCTGGGCGTGCTCACGTTGTCGGATGTGGATGACGATCCCGTCAACTCTGAAGTGGATTGGATTCGGCAGGGACTCGGTAACGTTTTCGAGTTTGACGATACCACCAATGAGCTGTTTTTGTTGGCCGGTGTCAATCCGGACGCGGAGGTCCGCGATCAATACGATCTGACGTTTGAGGTCACCGATATCACCGGTGCCGCTGAAACGACACGGCAAACGGTGTCGGTTTTGATTGACGATGTCAACGAATCTCCGTCACTGACCAATGATTTCTTCGTCGTTTCTGAAACACCCCAACTGGGCAACATCGTGGGACGGTTGGAAACGACGGATCCCGAGGGAGATTCGGTTGATGTCAGCATCACGGGTGGCACAGCGGCACCGTTTTTCACGCTGGTGGACCAACGGCATTTTGACAGCAGCCAAGCGGATTGCGATTCGGTGGGACAAACTGGATTGCCGACAGTCTTCTTGTGTGTCTCGTCACCACCGACGTTCAATTCCGAATCCGATTTGCCCGATGCTTGGAATTTGGAAATCACATTGTCCGACGGTGAGCCGGCCAACGATGTCACGCAGATCGTTCGGTTGGGCGTGAACGATGTCAACGAAGCGCCGACCTTTGACGCGGCTTTGATTGCACAGCTGCAACAGACCATCGATGACGCAACCATCCTGAGAAACCAAGCTTTTGAAATCCAACTGCCTGGCTTCCCCACGGGGCTGGCCACTGATCCTGAAGGAGAACCATTTACCTATCGCATTTTTGTCGATGGTGGGTCGTTGCCTGACTTTATGAGTTTTGATCCGCAGACCGGTCGATTGTCGGGTGTGCCCCGCGGTTTGGATGCCGGGACATACGATTTGGTGCTGCGGGCGATTGAGTTCGGACCATTCCCCCTGTTTGAATACGTGTCGCTCTCGCTCACCGTTAGTGATGGGGGACGCCCGATTCCTGTGTCGCGATTTGATGTCGATGGCAATGGCAATGTGACGCCGCTGGATGCCTTGCGAGTGATCAATTTCCTCAACCGCAACCTTGCGTACCCGCAGGATGATTCCAGTCCATTCTTTGGTTTTGTGGACGTCAACGGTGACGGCTTCGTCCGTGCTTCCGATGCACTGGCGGTAATCAACGAGATCGTCAGGCTCCGCAATTTGCAATTTGCCAGTTCCGAGCCGTTGTCGACGACGGCGCCCGGGACCGATGAGGACGACCGTGCCGCCGCGGTCGATGCGGTCCTGGGGAGTGATGATCCAGGTTCGGCTTTGTTCTGATCTTGCGATCGTTTGGTGACGGATCACAAGTTAGACCGGTCCCTGCTTCAGCGTTTCGGCATCGATCGATTGCGGCCTGCTCAAGCCCGAGTGATCGATCAGTTGTTGGCCGGCCATCGAACGTTGGCGGTGCTGCCGACCGGCGGTGGCAAGAGCTTGTGCTATCAATGGACCAGTCAGCGGCTGGACGGCATCACGATCGTGGTCTCGCCGTTGATCGCGCTCATGAAAGACCAGTGCGATGCGTTGCGGTCGCGGGGCATTGCGGCGGCACGACTGGATGGGACCGTTTCGCACGATCAATGGGCCGACCAGTGGCGATCAATCCACTCGGGCGAAACGAAGTTGCTGTATGTGTCGCCGGAACGCTTCTTCAATGAGCGGTTTGATCAAGTCCTAAACGCCCTACCGATCGCGATGTTGGCGATTGATGAAGCCCACTGCATGAGCCAATGGGGACACGCTTTTCGCCCGGACTATCGCCGGCTGCCGAGCGTGATTGAGCGTTGGAATATCCCGCTCACATTAGCGCTCACGGCGACGGCGTCCAAACAAACCGTCCGTGATCTGCGGCAACTGTTGCACATTGAGGCTCGGCATGTCGTGGCCGCACCGCTGCGTCGGCCCAACCTAACGCTGCGGCGTACTATCGTCGGCAATGCTCGCCGAGACGACTGCCTGCTGAATTACCTACATCGTCATGATCGCGGCGCCACGATCGTGTACGTCACGCGTCGCTCGACGGCGGAACAAGTCGCTGCGATGCTGAGCGACAATGGATTGCCGGCCGACGCGTATCATGCCGGACTCGATTCGCAGCAACGGGATCAGCTTGCCAATAAGTTCCGTCAATCCAAGACCGGCATCGTGGTTGCGACGATTGCGTTTGGCATGGGCATCGATAAACCCGACATCCGCCATGTTATTCATTACAACCTGCCGTCATCGGTGGAATCGTACAGTCAAGAAATTGGTCGTGCGGGACGCGACGGAAAGCCCGCGATGGCGAACGTCTTGCTTGTGCCTCAGGATCGCGTGGCGATAGACAATCTTGCTTATGGTGATTTGCCCTCCGTGTCGGCCATTCAGAAAGCCTTGGACCGATTGGTGGGTCAGGCCGACCATTTCGTCATTTCGCTGGGCAAATTGGCATGGGAATGTGATCTCCGCACGCACGTGTTGGCATCGATGTTGGTCGAGCTCGAACTTCG
This sequence comes from Planctomycetota bacterium, assembly GCA_039028015.1. Lineage (GTDB taxonomy): Bacteria > Planctomycetota > Planctomycetia > Pirellulales > Pirellulaceae > Rhodopirellula. Next base: position 622 of record JBCCJB010000184.1, on the reverse strand, counting down.
CGATCAAATCCGATCACGGCCGTCCCGCTATGACGTTTATCGGGTTCGTCCGCGATTGAGTTTTCCCGCGATCATGCGGAAACTTAAATCGGTGGACGATCACCGCCAGACCATGATGCTGGTGCTGGAGCATCTGACCAAATCCAAACGTGACTATCGGATCAATTTGGTTCAAGCGTCGCGGTCGACCGGACGCTCGCGTGCGGAGCTGATCACGGCGCTGGAACAATTGGCCATGCAAGGCTGGATTGAACTGACGCCAGGAGACTTGATGCACGTCTTGGAGTGGATCAAGCGACCCGATTCCACGCGTCGCTTGGCGCGGACACTTCAAGCCAGATTTGGAAAGCAGGTTGAAGCGTCATCGCGTCGCGTCGACGATGTTCTTTCGTTGCTTTCCGGCGACATGTGTCTCAGCAAGGCCTTGTCGCGTCACTTTGGTGGTCGCTCGGGACGCGATTGCGGTCGGTGCTCGGTTTGCAATGGTGAACACGCCAGTGATCTTGATACGTCGCTGCCCAGCGGCATCGGTTCGTCGGCGGGTCAGACGTTGCTGTCGGCGAAGCGGGAATACCCCGATGTGCTGCGTGAACCTCTGGACCAGGCCCGGTTTCTATGTGGG
>JBCCJB010000183.1:0-8255 GCA_039028015.1 Planctomycetota bacterium | reverse complement strand
GTGCCGTCCATATCCGAAGCGGCCTTGGGTTCGATAGAACCAGCCTGATGTGGCGATGGAAGGGCGATCAAGAGTCCCACTACCATCGCCACGCGGACGCCGTGAATCAATCGTCCCCGTCGCCGACGATGACGCGACGTGGTCTTCAGTGACGCCGTCTTCGGTGACGTCCGCTGTTCTGGCTTCAATCGTTGCGAATCCAACTGACCGCATCCGCGTGGACAAATCCTCCCGCGTCATGCGTCGATAGAGTTACCGATGCCTGCGTGCCACCTGCCGCTTCAAAGGGTCCCAGTTCAACGAAGAGTTTGTTCTCGGCATCACGTTGATTGATCACGAGCTGGCTTGTTTGGTCGCCAATGGCGACGGTGACTTTCGCACGTGTGGCACGATTGGGGTGCGGCTGCGTGTAGACCCGCAATTTGTACGACCCAGACTTTGGAATTTCACACGCGAACGTTGCCTGACTGGGCTCTTGCTCTGTCGCGCTTGTCGCGGATGAAAACAGGTACCGCGTACCAACGTGTCTTTTCAGACCGTAGCCTGCTTTCCATGTCCCCGTGAGGGTCGCCTCATTGTCATCGATCACGATCCCGGGCAACCTGCTTTTGTACAAGCGTGTGCTGGGTGCGACCGGCGGAGCCAGTGTCATGGCATCATCGGGAATGATGATTTGACCCGAAGGCGTGCTTCGGCGAGCCTTGCCTGGTAGGCGACATAGTTCGAGCAGGCTGTCCAGATGGCTTTCATACACATCGCGAGGTCGACAATTCTCGAGAGCGCAGATTGATGCCGCTTTGCCGACCACCTCACCCATCATGCCGCAGGTCTTCATCACGCGCACCGTGCCCAGCGCCTCATGCGTCACACTGATGCAGCGGCCCGCCATGAAGAGGTTGTTGATATTGCGACTGTAAAAAGATCGATACGGCACGGGGTAGCCATAACTTCGATCAACACGCCGATCGTGAACAGCGACGCTGATGAACGGATTGTCCGGGTACGTGTCCGCGTATTGCTTCTTGGGATAATGCAAATCGATTGACCAAGTGCTGGGCACGATGCCGTCAGGAAAGTCACGCTTGGACACGATGTCGTCTTGCGTTAGCAACACATCACCAATCAAGCGTCGGCTCTCCCTTGGCCCACCCACAAACGCCACCCAGGTCAACGCGGCGTCAGTGTGCTCCGCCGCCCCATCACCATTTTTCATGGCAGCAAACGCACCATAAACAGCCCGCAGATTCCAATCGCGAATCGCTTCAGCATCACCAATCGGGTCCTTGTCAAAACCGCTTTCCCAAAACCACTGACCGTGGTGATCACGAGGGTACGGAAAGTCCTCTATCGATAGCTGCAGCGCCCAAGGCGTCTCTGGAAACGACTGAGGTGTTCCTGTTTCATCCCAACGCCACATATTGCTCATGCCCATCCGGCCATCCGGCGTTAGATCGCGATCTGCATCCGCCCAATCGCCAATCCAACCATGCCCCGTGCAATCGGCAAACAACGAACCGATCACGCGAAGGTCTTCTCCCGTTTGCGTTTGCAAAACATGCACCGATTGAATGCTGTCACCACTCTCGTTCATATCGACCGCATAGGCGTGATGATGCAACATCAAGTCAATGTTGGGTTCAGCTCGAACGATCGCTTCTTTGATGTCATCGCCAAATTCTTCTTTGCGGCCCGGTGACTTGGACGCTCGATCAGCAAACTCTTCGATGATTTCACCGATGCGCGGGAATTTGCCTCGACGAATGTTCCCCATCGCCCAGACACGAACCTCACTGGAGCCATTGCCACCCAGCACACCACGGTCTTGGATCAACGCGACGCGGCATCCCATGCGAGCCGCCGAGATTGCCGAGCCCATGCCGGCATAACCACCACCGATCACCACCAAGTCGTAGGGGCCCTTTTCTGCAGGCGTCGAATCGAGCCCCAGTTGTTGCCGACGCCAGGGTGACAGAACATCGCCGACTGGTGGCGGCTTTGATTCAAGGTCAGAGGTGAAATAAATGCAATCGACTCGACCGTCAAAACCAGTCAGATCATGCAAGGTCAACAGGTGATCACCTCTGGACAAATCAACGGTGCCGCCGTCCTGCCAGTCCCATTTTTCGCCAACGGTGCCAAATGTTGCCGCCAGTGGCTTGGTATTGATCTGCAATTGAAATCGACCCGGTGCCTGGTCGGGAGAAGGAGAGCCCCGCCATCTTCCTACCCAATCGAGCGTGCGCACCCAAACGCGATAGGTTCCGGGTTGGTCGATCGAGATCTCAGTGGTGGCGTCATCGACGGGGCGTCCCAGACCATGTGCTAACAGATAGGGCGACCCCATCTGCTGGATGAACTGCGTGTCGAGCTGCCATCCGCCGTGCTGTTGGAAGCTTTCCGCTTCGACAAAGACGTCTGCCGCAAAGCCCGACTGGGCGGGACTTGTGGTCAGGGTTGCAATCATCATAACCAGGGCAGTGGGCCCCGATTTTGCCATCCAACATGCGACCTTCGCGATGACATCTGAACATCTGCACCGGTCTTTTCTCAGCGACGAAATCCCACGCTCATCCTGGCCGAAGGTGCCGCTCAACCAAACCATCAACATTTTCATCATTCGTACCGAAATAAAGACCGAGGCCAACGTTTTGCCAATGAGTGTAAACGAATCCTGCAGCACTTTCTGGCTCGCGTTGGAATTGGCTGGAGATTGCGATGAACACGCAAAGTACGCGACGACTTGACGCATCAATTGACTTGGTTGAAATCGAGTCGTAGTGGTAGTATCAAGTCAAGTGGTTGAGTGTGCTTAGCTGACTTTAAGGGATCGCAGGTGGCGATTGACATCCAAACAGAATCCGATTTCGAGCACAGGCCTGAGACCGTCCAAACGCGTCCCGGGACGTCGGACGAGGTGCAGCTGGAATCGTTTCAATATGACGATTCGATCTGCCGTCAGTTTTTAACCGCGACCCTGGTGTGGGCCGTCGTTGGCACCGCAGCGGGCCTGCTCGTTGCCGTTTTATTGGTGATGCCTCGGCTTTTCGTCGGACTCGAATGGCTGAGTTTTGGTCGGCTGCGGCCGCTGCACACCAATGCCGCCATCTTTGCGTTTGCTGGCAACGGAATTTTTGCCGCGATCTATTACAGCACGCAACGATTGTGCAAGGCTCGCATGTGGTCGGATGCTCTGAGCCGACTTCATTTTTGGTCATGGCAGGGCATCATTGTCGCCGCCGCGATCACGTTGCCGCTGGGATTTACACAGGGAAAAGAGTACGCCGAACTTGAATGGCCAATCGATTTGGCAATCGCCGTGTCATGGCTGGGTTTCTTTGGCGTCAACTTTTTCATGACCCTGGTGCATCGTCGTGAACGTCACATGTACGTCGCGCTCTGGTTTTATATCGCCACAATCGTGACCGTGACGGTGCTGCACGTGTTCAACAGCCTTGTTGTGCCCATCGCAGCGTTCAAAAGCTACTCGATTTATGCGGGCGTCCAAGACGCGTTTATGCAGTGGTGGTATGGGCACAATGCAGTCGCATTCTTTTTGACGACGCCGTTTTTGGGCTTGATGTATTACTTCCTGCCCAAGGCAGCCAACAGGCCCGTATTCAGTTACAAGCTTTCGATCCTTCACTTCTGGTCGCTGGTCTTTATCTACATTTGGGCGGGACCGCATCACCTGCATTACACGGCGCTGCCCGAATGGGCATCGACGCTGGGAATGCTATTCAGCGTCATGCTATGGATGCCATCTTGGGGTGGCATGATTAACGGACTGCTCACGCTTCGAGGTGCGTGGCACAAAGTTGCCGTGGACCCGGTGCTGAAGTTCTTTGTCGTGGGCATCACGTTTTATGGCATGGCGACCTTTGAAGGCCCGATGCTATCGATCAAGGCCGTCAACGGTCTCTCGCATTACAGCGACTGGACCATTGCACACGTTCACTCGGGGGCACTTGGTTGGAACGGCATGCTGACGTTTGGCATGCTGTACTGGTTGTTGCCGCGTTTGTTTCAAACGCAGTTGTGGTCCACCAAGGCCGCTTCGATGCATTTTTGGTTGTCCACCATTGGCATCCTGCTGTACATCGTCCCCATTTACGTAGCGGGGCTGACGCAAGGATTAATGTGGCGAGCGATGGACGAAACGGGGCAGTTGGTTTATCCCGATTTTGTGGAAACCATCTCAGCCGTGGCGCCGATGTGGTGGTTGCGCGTCTTCGGTGGTGCGTTGTATGTCGGCGGCACGTTGTTGATGGCAGTCAATTACGTCATGACTTGGAAGGGTCGACCGGCGACCTACAAAACGCCCACCTATCAAGCACCGAAACTGAAACCGATCGCCGATTACCGCGATCCTGAGGGTGACAGCGAACTCAAGGCGGCACCTGTCCTCGACCTCGCCCGGAAAGTCGACGTTTGGTCGAAGATGGGCTGGCACCGACGTTGGGAACGATTACCGCTACGCTTCACTGTGCTGACCACGCTCGCGGTCGTCACCGCCAGCCTGTTTGAAATGGTGCCCACATTTTTGATCCGAAGCAATGTGCCCACAATTGCTAGCGTGCAGCCTTACACGCCGCTCGAACTGGCCGGCCGCGATATCTTTGTCGCCGAGGGCTGTTACAACTGTCATTCGCAGATGATTCGGCCGATGGTCGCCGAGACGAAGCGGTATGGCGAATACAGCAAGCCTGGCGAGTCCGTTTACGACCATCCTTTCCAATGGGGCAGTCGTCGGATCGGACCTGATTTGGCTAGGGAAGGTGGCAAGCAAAGCAGCCTGTGGCATTACTTGCACTTGGAAAACCCGCAAGCTGTCAATGAACAATCGGTCATGCCGGCGTACGAGCACTTGCTGGACACGCCGATTGATTTCAACAAGGTGACCGACCGTGTATGGGCCGCTCACATGTTAGGTGCCCCCTATGACGATGAACTTACCGATGCACCCGAGCTCGCACGGCGGCAAGCCGAAGTGGTTGCCGCCGACATCGTGTCTCAGGGCGGTCCGATTCGCCGCGGTGATGTGATGACGCTCGATTCTCAAGCGGTTGCACTGATTGCCTACCTGCAACGTATCGGCATTGATCTCTTTGAACCCGCTCCGGCGGTTGAGCCCAACCCAGACGCCGAAGAGTCCGTCGCGCAAGCGGAGGTGACCTCGACAACACGATAATGGCACGTGCGTGACCCGTCCGCTTCCCAACACTTCATCCAACCAAGATTCGTTAACCGACTTTGAACTATGCTCCGAGACGTCATCCGATCCATTGACTACAGCGACTGTGCCGAGATCGCGCTGGCCCTGTTTTGCGTTGCGTTTGCGATGATGACGTGGGCCACGTTTCGTCTCTCCCGTCGGGCGACCGACTCGTTCGCCGCGATTCCCTTGGATGATCAAGAGACACACCAATGACCGATTCCGACGAACACGAACATCTTGAACCGGATGCGGACCTCATTCCCGATGACCCGCTCACGGGACACAGCTATGACGGTATCCAAGAATTCGACAACCCTTTGCCGGGTTGGTGGAAATGGCTTTTCGTGGCATCGATCCTGTTTGCGCCGCCATATTTTTTGTATTACCACAACGGCGTTGAAGGTCGAGCTCTAGCGGATCAGTACGACACCGCACTCGCGTCGAATCTGAGACTGCAGTTCGCCGAAATTGGCGAGTTGAAAGTGGATCGCCCCACACTGGTGAAGTTCCTTCACAAACCCAATTGGTTGCAAGTCGGAAAAACGGTCTACAAAGCCAACTGTGTCTCGTGTCATGGTGCCGATGGTGGCGGCCTTGTCGGTCCCAACTTGTGTGATGACCACTACAAAAACATTCGCGATGTGGGCGACTTCATCACGATTTTGCAAAAAGGTGCTAATGCGGGTGCGATGCCAGCATGGCAAAACCGCCTTTCCGAGAACGAACTACTACTGACTGCTGCTTACGCGGCCAGCATGCGAGGCACAGAGCCCTCCAATCCCAAACCGCCTGAAGGTCAGGTTGTTGGGCCTTGGCCAGGCCCACCAGCCGCAGATGCCGATGCGTTAGCGGACGCCGGATAGAGCCAACGTAGGGCACGTTTTTGATCAAGCGTGTCATGCGGCGGTGTGGCCCGGCCGATCGCGATGAACCACGATTGTGATGTCCACCAAGACCAACGCCCTGCCTCTATTGAATGCCCCCGAACACGTGCTCAGCACGTTGGAGTCGGACGGTACACGGCGATGGCTCCGTCCAAGGCTGGCAACGGGAGCCTGGTGGAATCGGCGTCGCATCACGGCTTATTGCTTGATCGTGATCTTCGTCTCGATCCCGCATTTAAGGATTGGTGGCAAGCCGCTGGTGTTGCTCGATATTGCCGCCAGAAAGTTCACGCTCTTTGGTCACACTTTCCTGCCCACCGACACATTGCTGTTGGCTTTAGCGATAGTGGGATTGCTGGTCGCGATTGTATTGGCCACAACCTTAACCGGTCGTGTCTGGTGTGGTTGGGGTTGCCCACAGACCGTGTACATGGAGTTCCTGTTTCGGCCCATTGATCGTTTTTTCGAGGGCACATCGGGTCGAGGAGGCAAACCCAAGCGTATCGTTACGGGCGCACTCGCTGTGGCGCGTTATGCCATCTATGTCGTGTTGTGCATGGCGCTCGCTCATACATTTCTGGCCTACTTTGTCGGCACCGAACGATTAGCACAGTGGATTCGCACCCCACCGTGGCAGCACCCCACCGCATTCTTGGTGATGGGTGGGACGACGGCGTTGATGCTGTTTGACTTCTTAATCTTTCGTGAGCAGATGTGCTTGATCGCGTGTCCCTATGGTCGCTTCCAATCGGTCATGCTCGATCGCAATAGCTTGATTGTTTCGTATGACCCAGGCCGCGGAGAACCACGTCGACACGGTCGGCGTCATGAAGGGGATGGATTGGGCGATTGCATTGATTGCAAACAATGCGTGACCGTTTGCCCAACGGGCATCGATATTCGCGATGGACTTCAAATGGAATGCATCAATTGCACGCAGTGCATGGATGCCTGTGATCAAGTGATGACGCGTCTTGGCAAACCGAAGGGTCTGATTCGATACAGTTCCCAAGAAGCACTCGACGGCAAGCCACTACGATTACTGCGGATGCGGACGATTCTGTACCCTCTGTTGCTAACAGGAATCGCGGTGGCATTCGGTGCGGTGTTGTCAACCAAATACGCGTTTGATGCCAAGGTCATGCGGGGCACTGGCAACCCATTCAACCGTACCGCCGATCGAATGATCGTCAATCAATTTCGCATGCGGCTTAGCAACCGAACCAATGGCCCGCGTCAGTATCAATTTCGCGTCCTCGATCCCAGCAATGCCGTGCTGGATTCGGATAAAGATGGCCGGTTAACACTCGATGAGGGAGGCAGTGAATTGTTTCCTATCTCGATTCGAGTTCCGACATCGACATTTGGCCCGGGAGGTTCAGCAACCGGCCAGATTCAGATTATCGACGACATCGGCAACGAACGCACACTTCCGTTGAAGCTGTTGGGGCCGCGATGATGACACAACCAAGCACAAAATCGGTTCGGCCGGCTGGTTTGAGCAAACAAGAACAGATTGCCAGAGGAAATCGCTGGGCGGCGATCCGCTGGGGTTCGTTGGTTGTCGGAATGTTGGCACTTCAGCTCGCGTTGGGCGCCGCCGCAATTACGCTTGCAACCAATGACGAGTCGGTTGCCGTTGTTCCGGATTACTACGAGCGTTCGCTTAAGTGGGACGAATCCAGAGCGACCAGAGTCGCATCGGAGAAACTCGATTGGACGGTGACGATTGAGGCCGTCGATCAATCGCTGCCGGTCGCCAGTTTGAAAATCACCCTGGTGAATAATGCAGGCCAACCGGTGGCCATCCAGTCAGGAACGCTCACGCTGTATCACCACGCTCGCGCCCGGAACCTCAATCACATTCGCATCGCGCCAACCGACTCCGGTATGATCAACATTGATCAGTGCTTTGTTCGTTCGGGGCTTTGGGAAGTCGAACTTGATGTCACCGATCACGGTGGACAGCGATTCACGCGGACGACGACCCTTGATGTCACTGTCACGCCAGGAAACCCAACGTGACGGCAATGCTAATCGCCGTGATGCTTGCCAGTGTGCTGGGCAGTTTGCATTGCGTGGGAATGTGCGGGCCCTTCGCGATTTGGGTGAGCGGTATGGACAACGCTTTATCGCGTGGCACACGCATCAACACC
>JBCCJB010000182.1:0-8256 GCA_039028015.1 Planctomycetota bacterium | reverse complement strand
TTTGACGGCAATCTTAGTGACGAAGTAGCCCATTTGCCGAATGGTGGTTTGGGCTTCATCTTCATTGGGCGCATCGATTTCATCCCGGATTTCCTGTCCGGTGGCGTCCATTGCTTCGAAGGTGTAGGTCGGCATTTGGCTTCGCTCTTTGCCTCCGCGGTTAGCTTTTGGCGGTTAGCTTTTAGCTTTTTGACGGAGAAGTTGTGGATGTTAGTTTTGACGAACCTTGACGCAATCGTTGAATGAAAGCATTGAGCATGCGACGCATGGATTGGAGATCACGCTCGAGTTCGTTGTAAATTTCTATTGGTAAGTAACCGAGGTCTCGGGCCAGTAATAGTTGATATTCTGTTTCGCTTGCTGATCCCATCGCGATGTCGCAAAAACGAGCTAGCTCTACATCGCCATTACGACCGCAGCCTTCCGCAATGTTTGATGGAACCGACGCGGCTGCGCGCCGAATCTGCGATGTCAATCCAAATCGCTCGTCGCTCGGAAAATGCTGAGTATGGCGATACAGAGCCAGCACAAACTGATGGGCCGATTCCCAAACTCGTAGGTCTTTGAAATTTTTCACTGTGATGTCTCCTCCAATCAGAGGGCCAATAGCCAAACGCTGCCGCTATGCCGCTAACCATCGACCACTGTCTCCCGGACGATTTCGTCGAGGGTTGTGATGCCGTCGCGGGCTAGGTTCATGCCGAAGTCGCGGAGTGTGATCATCCCATCGGATTGGGCTTGATCACGCAGTTCATCGGTGCTGGCGTTGCCCATAATCATCTCGCGAATTTGGTCGTTGAGAACCATCAATTCGAACAACGCAATTCGTCCTTTGTATCCCGTGTTGTTGCAGGCCTCACAGCCGACGCCCTTAAAGAAATCCATCGATTCAATCTGTTCGCGCTCCATCCCAAGTTGAAATAGCAAGTCACTGCTAATACGTGTTTTCTCGCGGCACTTGGTGCAAATGCGTCGTACCAATCGCTGTGCCAGGATCGCTTCCACCGTGGCACAAATCATAAATGTGGGAATGCCCATGTCGGATAAACGGGTCACCGTACTGGGCGAATCATTGGTGTGCAGTGTGCTGAAGACGAGGTGACCGGTCAGAGCGGCTTGGATGGCAATCTCAGCGGTTTCCAAATCACGAATCTCACCGACCAGAATCGTATCGGGATCTTGTCTCAAGATGGCCCGCAAGCAAGAGGCAAAGGTGACGCCAGCGTCGGAATCAATGGGTATTTGAATGATGCCTTCGATGTCGTACTCGACCGGATCTTCGGTCGTGATGAGTTTCTCCTTGATGTCATTGAGTTCGGATAACGCCGAATACAACGTTGTGGTCTTGCCGCTGCCGGTCGGTCCGGTCACCAAGACGATGCCGTTGGGTCGATCAATCGCACTTCGAAACGTACTGATCGTGGTTTCGTCCATCCCGACGTTGCCGAGTGACAAATCCACGACGGAGCGGTCCAACACTCGCATGACCGTTGATTCGCCAAAGATGGTTGGCAGCACACTGACGCGAAGGTCCACTGGGTGGCCACCCACCATCAATTCAATACGCCCATCCTGCGGCATCCGCCGTTCAGCGATATCGAGATCCGCCATCACTTTGATTCGCGTGGTGATCGCGAATGCCAAGTGTCGCGGTGGCGGCACCATTTCGTAGAGCACGCCTTCCGCTTTAATCCGAATGCGGAATTCATCCTCAAACGGCTCGAAATGAATATCGCTGGCATGGTCTTTGATCGCCAGCAGCAACACCATGTTGAGCAGCTTTCGCACCGGGGCCGAATCCGCCAAAGCTTCTGCATCGGTGATATTGAATTTCTCCGAATCCAGAAGGCTCGCCGCAGCCTTTAGGTCTTCATCGTCGGCAAGTTCTTGAACGAGTTTCTCAACGCTTTCGGATTCGCTGTCATAATGCTTTGTGATTGTTTGGTTGATATCACGCTCCGTCGCAACGACGACATGGATATCAAAGCCCAAAAACGTTCGCAGTTCGTCTTGAATGTTTAAGTTTTGCGGATCGCAAGTTGCGACGGTCAATTTGCTGCCTTCAAAGGCAATCGGCACACAGCGATAAAGCTGGGCCATCGTTTCGCTGATTCGCTCAAGCACCTCAGGCTCGATCTTTGCTTCTTCGAGCGAGACTGTTTGCATGCCCATCTGTTCGGCGAGACCTTGAATCAGTTGCTCGTCCGTGATTAGCTGCATGTCCTCGGCAACCTTGCCAAACAAGGCGCCCGGCTGTTGTTCTTGCTCGTCGAGCACAACCTGAAGCTGCTCGTCGGTTAAGAAACCGAGGTCGACGAGGATTTGTCCGATGCGACGTGGGGCCATGAGGAAGCTCTTAGCAGTTTGCCTTTAGCGGTTAGCTTTTGGTGGTTGGCGATTAGCTTTCAGCGATTAGCAGCTAGCTTTTTCAGTCGGGAATGTGGCTTGGGAAATTGGTGCAGAGTTTGGAGGCGTACTGCGATTTCAACTCGTCACCATCGAGATAGTAGGCCATCTCGCCTGATTGATCGCATGTCCAGCATTCGATCGCACCGGCATCGAAATACAGCTTTCGCTTTGCAATCATTTCATCGCTCGTGTTGGAGGGACTGATCACCTCGATGCAGATTTCGGGTGCGATTTCAAAAGCGGACTGACCTCGGACTCTGGCGTACCTTTCCGGTGAATACCAAGCGGCAACCAACTCCTTCACGCCATCGGCTGTGACTACGGGACAAACAGTGAACGCCTCTTCGCCCATCAGGCGATCCAGATAGCGAGCAATCTTTGCTTGCCGATGGCAATGAGGTCCTGAAGGTGGCGGGTGCATGATGACGTGCCCAAATTGATTGGTTTCCATGCGTCCAGGGACGTCAGCCCAGAGCGGATTGGCAACCAACTCCGCCCAACGATTCCGATGAAATGAAATCGTCTGCTCGCGTGGCGGCAGATGGATTGTCACCGACATCAATCGTCCTCGCCGACGGGTACCGGTTCATCAGCCATACCACGACGCGATTGAACAATCCGTTTCGCCAAATCATCGGGCCGATGCGCTTTGGCCAGCACATCTTCGACGGTCACGCGGTCTTCCTTCCAATGATGAAACAACGCGTCATCCATGAGCTGCATGCCAAACTTGGCACCCGTTTGCATTGACGAGTTGATTCGGAACGTTTTGTTTTCTCGAATCAGGTTGGCGATGCCAGGCGTGACGTTCAGCACCTCGTAGGCGGCACATCGGCCACCACCAATTCGCGGAAGCAGTGTTTGAGCCACCACGCCAATCAGCGTGCTGGCGAGCTGGGTGCGAATTTGGTCCTGCAAATTTCCCGGGAACGCATCGATGATCCGGTTTACGGTGCCCTGGGCGCTGTTGGTATGAAGGGTCCCGAAAACGACGTGCCCTGTTTCGGCTGCGCTGATGGCGGCTTCGATGGTTTCCAAATCGCGGAGCTCGCCAACGAGAATCACGTCGGGATCCTGTCGCAGGGCCCGCCGAATCGCTTCGGAGAAACTGGGGACATCGACGCCCACTTCACGCTGGTTGATCGTCGACTCTTTGTGGTCGTGATAAAACTCGATTGGGTCCTCGATTGTGATGATGTGGTGATCGATCGTCTCATTGAGCAGATTGATCAGGCTGGCCAGCGTCGTTGATTTTCCGGATCCGGTTGGACCGGTGACCAAGAACAAGCCTCGTGGCCTGTGAACCATCTTGACCACGGCTTCGGGCAAGCCCAATTGCTCGGGGGTGAGCTTGTCGTTTGGAATTTGCCGCAGCACCATTGAAATGAAGCCGCGTTGCTTGAAGACCGAAACGCGAAAACGTGCCAGCTCACCAAAGGCAAAACCGAAGTCGGTTGAGCCGGTTTCCTGCAGTTCCCGCTGGCATCGCTCCGGCGTGATCGATTTCATCAATGCGACCGCGTCTTCGGCTTCGAGCGTTTTGGTCTCAAGTTTCCGCATGCGACCGTGCAGCCGAAATACGGGAGGTTGGCCAACGACGATATGAATGTCACTGACGCCCTGCTTGACCGCCGCCTGCAGCAATTTGTCGATTAGCACGGTCGCCATGGCTCAAACCCTCACTGGTCTGCGGTTATTCGATCAACCGGCGGCCTCGGGCGACGAATGGGATGCCTATTGTCGCCTTCGTCTGCAAATTGAACGAAGAAAAAAGCTAGCAAAACCGCCCGAGGGTGGGCCGAGCGGTTCGCTAGGGCATTCACGCCAACGCTAGAAGTGAATGTGGGGATGAAAAGGGGGATGAGGTTTGCGTTGACGGACGCATTATCGCGTGAAATGCGACATAAGGCAAGGAAATTAGCGATTGGGGGTTGGCGATTGGCAGTTGGCGATTGGCTGCTTTGGGTATGGGAGGGGTTGTGACAGACCAAGGAGAGGTGATTGGTTTTGACGAGATCATTTTGACTACATCATTCGCATGCGAACTCACGCTCAAGCTTCCGTCGTGAGCCAACCGCCAATCGCAGCGGCGTCGCCGCTACAGCGATGCGAGGTCTTTGACGATGTGCGAAAGCGAAAGCTCTTCTTGTTCGGTCTGCTTGGCGACGCGGTAGACCTCTTCAAACGTCGTGATTCCACGGATCACTTTGAGCATTCCATCCGCGTAAAGCGTTGACATTCCGTTGCGAATCGCCTCCTCGCGAATGAGTTTGGTGGTCGTGCCCTTGAACATCAGTTCACGGAGTTTGTTGTTGATCAGCATCAGCTCATAGATGCCCAGTCGTCCGCGATATCCCGATCGACCGCAATACGCGCACCCTTTACCGCGGCTGAATTCGGCTTGGGCGATCATTTCCGGCGGCAATTTCGAATCCTTGAGCACCGCCTCGGTGGGTTGGTAGCGAACCTTGCATCGGGGGCAAATGGTGCGGACCAGCCGCTGGGCCAGCACCGCGATCACGGAGCTTGCCACCATATAGGATGGTACACCAATGTCCACCATTCTTGATATGGCACTGGGCGCATCGTTCGTGTGTAGAGTACTGAAAACCAGGTGTCCAGTCAAAGAAGCCTGGATTCCCATCGATGCGGTCTCATGATCCCGCATTTCGCCCACCAAGATGATGTTCGGAGCTTGCCTGAGCATCGCCCGAATGATGCGGGCAAAGTCGAGCCCGATGCTATGCCGAACTTCAACCTGATTGATCCCCGGCAAGTAGTACTCCACCGGATCCTCCGCCGTGATCACTTTGCGGTCGGGTCGATTGAGTGCGTTTAGGGACGCATACAGCGTGGTGGTCTTGCCTGACCCCGTTGGGCCTGTCACCAAAATGATGCCATTGGGCCGTCGAATCAGCCCATTGAAATTTCGGAAGTCGCGCTCGGACAGACCCAGCTGCCGCACGCCGACCTTGATGTTGTCTTTATCCAGCAGCCGCATCACGCAGGATTGGCCATGATTGGTCGGGATGATACTGACCCGCAAATCGAGCTGCTTGTCACCCACCGTGATCTTGATCCGCCCGTCGGTGGGCCGGCGTTTTTCGGAGATGTCGATTTTCGACAGGATCTTGATGCGAGCGATGATCGCCGAGAGCATCCGTCGGGGGGCTGATTCCCGTTCGACGCACACACCATCGATGCGGTAGCGAATCCGGACGCGGTCTTCGAATGGCTCGACGTGAATATCGCTGGCGCGAAGCTGCACCGCCTCGGCAATCATCAGATTGACCAAGCGAATCACGGGTGCCGAACTATCGTCGACGGTCTCCTCGCCGCCGCCGGTGTCCGATTCGGTCTCGGTGAAGTCAATTGCGGTGTCGGTAAATTCCTGCAGCATCGAGTCGGCAGATTCACCTTCCACCTGGCCGTAGTACTGGTTGATCGCCCCATTGATGGCCTCTTTGGGGGCCAGAGCTGTTTCGATCTTGCGATTCAAAATGAATCGCAGTTTCTCAATGGTTTCTAAGTCGAACGGGTCGGCGATCAGAATCGTGAGCGCGCCATCCTCGTCTTTGAATGGCAGCACTGTGTTTTCGCGAGCGACCGATTCAGGAACCAGTTCAATCACCGTTTCGCTGATGCGTTCGCTGCGAAGATCGACGTAGGGAATCTTGTAGAACGTCGCGGTTGCTTCGGCGACCTCTTCCGGCGTCGCGTATTCGAGCTTGATCAGTGCTTCGCCAACGCTGACCTGAGTGGTTTTCGCGACGTCTTCGGCTTCGGAGAGCTGATCCAGGCTGATGATGCCCTGTTGGAGCAAAAGATCGGTGAAATCCTGCATGGTCTGGCTCATGGAATTGGCCTCCGTCATCGCGGTCGTCTGAAGAGAAGTCCGCCCTAGGATATCACGCCGCGTGAAAAAAGTGCGTTTGAGCCGGTGATTTCAGCGAGTCGGGACTTGGTATCCTGTCGCCATGATGGGATTGCGGAACAATCCGGTGCTGCAGCGTGAACTGCTGGTCAACCTTCGGACATCGCGTTCGTTTTTGTTGTTAGCGGTGTATCAGTTGCTGCTTGCCGCGGTCACCTTGATCGCGTGGCCCAGTGAAGACCAGTTGGATTTGACATCGGATCCGCCGTCGGCGCGGCGTTTGGTCGATCTTTTCTTTCTGGGCCAGTACGTCATAGCGAGTCTGATCGCCCCTAGTTTTGCGGCAGGAACGATCAGTGGCGAAAAGGAACGTCAGACCTACGAGATGCTTCTGGCCAGTCCGCTGCGGCCAACCGGCATTGTATTGGGCAAACTGATCGCGGCGTTAACGCACTTGTTGCTGCTGGTCGTCGCATCGCTCCCCATCATCGTGTTGTTTTTGCCGCTGGGCGGCGTCAGCGTCTATGAGGTTGCGGCGGCGTACGTGGGCCTGTTTGTGTCCGTGATTCTGTTTGGAGCCATCAGCGTTTTTTGCAGCAGCTATTTCGCTCGCACCAGCAACTCACTAGTCGTCAGTTATTTGGTGATTCTTCCGCTAGTGATTGGTGGCGTGCTGTTGTGGCAAACCTTGGCCAGCGATGGCTTGCTGCGATTGAAAGTGATGGTGTTGATCGTTCCCGCATTTGGAATTGCAGCGGTCGTGCTGATGTCAGCGGCCGCGGCGGGGCGAATGCTCTATCCACCCGATGTCGGCAGCGAAGGCAAGGAAGTCGTCGACCTTGAAGCCGAAGCGGCCGAAGCAGTTGGGCTGGTGATTCAGCCGGATCAGTTTCCCGATCGGCTGTTCGCGCCGCCACGTCGTGAATCATTGATGGCCGATGGAGCCAATCCGGTTTATGACAAAGAGATTCATGGCGAAATCTTTAGTCAAGGCACATTGATGCTGCGACTGGTTATCCAGATCAGCATGTTGCTTGCGATTCCGTTGATGGGTGTGCTGTTGTTTTGGCAGACACCCTATTGCCAATGGTTTGCGATCTACGTGATCGTTTTCAACATGTTGGTTGGTCCGGTCTTTTTGGCCGGCACGATGACGAGTGAACGCGAACGGCAGACGCTCGATCTGTTGCTCACGACGACGCTTTCACCCTGGAAGATTTTCTGGGGCAAATTTGTCGTTGGATTTCGTATCGCGGCCGTGCTGACCAGCTTTCTGATTTGGCCGATGCTCTTGGGCGTCCTACTCAACCCCGACTTCTACGCCAACGGCTGGCTGATGGCCGGTTTGTTTGCCATTCCGATTTGCGTTTGCGTTATCAATGCGGTGGTTGCGATGGTGGCATCGCTGTTTCATGTCCGGACGGTGATGGCATTGATGAGCACCTACGTCACCCTGATTATTCTGTATGTGATGCCACCGGGCCTAGCGACTTTGGCTGCGACACTCGATCTTTCGGCGTCCGTTCAAAACGGGATTGCGAAACTTGGTGTCACCAGCCCATTTTCCGCGTTGTGGTCATTGCCGATGAACACAGCGATTTTGCGTCGCGAAATCGATGAACCTGGGTTTGGCGGGAATCTTTCGTTGGTTGCCGGTTACTTTCTATTCTCGATTGCGTTGATCGTTGCTGCGGCCGCTTTGGTGAAGCAGCGTTTGCGTCGTCTAGCGTGACTTCAAGCCGCTTGAAACGTGCAACGATGGTCACTGGGTGCCTGTGTGCTTGGGGGTGTGCCGCGGGGGTGAAGTCGCGTCGCGCACTTGTTTGATGAAAACCTTCTCGCTAGGCTCTCGCGACGCTACGCGGATGTGGCGGAATTGGCAGACGCGCTAGACTCAGGATCTAGTGCCCGATAAGGGCGTGGAGGTTCGAATCCTCTCATCCGTACTTCATTGAGGCTCATGGGGAGGAATC
>JBCCJB010000181.1:0-8258 GCA_039028015.1 Planctomycetota bacterium | reverse complement strand
GCGGGCGTCGATTTCTCACATCCCAGAATCTTCGACAGCGATACGATTTTGGGAATGAAGGAAAAGCCTAGCTCCATCACGGTCTATGGGGCGGGTGTGATTGGGACTGAGTACGCATCGATGTTTCGCAATCTCGGGATCAAAGTCAATTTGATCAACACGCGATCGCAACTTCTCGAATTCTTAGACGACGAAATTATCGATGCACTTTCCTATCACACCCGCCCCATAGACCGTGATGGAGCTAGGCTTTTCCTTCATTCCCAAAATCGTATCGCTGTCGAAGATTCTGGGATGTGAGAAATCGACGCCCGCAGGTCGATAAGGTCGCGATCCGGTTGCGATCACGAATGAGGCGGCGGTGATTGGATCACCATTGTCGATGCTGACTGAGTGCTCGTCGATGAACCGGGCCCGTCCTCTGTGAATTGGCACGTCGTTGCGCTCATAAAACGATTGCCGCAGATCAACTTGACGACCGATGATGGCCTGGGTGCCCCGATTGAGTTGCTCCATGCTTGGGCTGACGGAAACGCCCATTTCGCGCAGCACTGGATTCTTGATGGATCGCATCGTGCTTGTGACCGCATAACGCAGCGCCTTGCTGGGTATCGTGCCCCAGTGCGTGCACCCGCCACCGATTTGTTGGTAACGTTCGGCGACTCCGACTCGCAGACCGCCCTTGGCAGCCTGCATCGCAGCACCTTCGCCTCCCGGACCGGTCCCGATCACGAAAAGATCGAAGTCGTATTTTGGCAGCGACGCTTGACGCTGCGGCGATTGGGCTGGTCGGGTGTCTCGGTTGGAAGCGTCGCTGGTCGCTGTGCTGCTCGCTGCCGAGGCATTATTGGCCACAGCGGTATCGATCGTTGCCGAGCCCGCTTCGCTGGCGACGCTGGCTTCCGAATGCTCACTGGGAGCCGCCGGCGCGGTGGCGTTGTTGGTGATCATGTCCAAACCATTAGAACGCGGAATGTGTAAAATCCTGGCTTTCGCGTCGCCAGCGTACCCATGGTTTTACGATGTTGCTTGCTTGCGTCCAGACCGATGTGCAATTTGCCAATGTTGCGGGCAACCTTGAGACCGTACTGCGATCATTGGGCGATGCATCTGAGGCCGATTTGGTCGTTTTTCCCGAATGCATGTTGACGGGATATGGGTTCCAGTCACGTCAGGAAGCAATTGATGTCGCGCCTTTGCTGCATGATGAATGGGTAGAGGTGTTGACCAGTGCCGCTGCCAAGCACGATTGTCACATTGTCCTGGGAACCCTGTTGCGTTCCGACCAAGCTCGCGACAATGGTTTGATGGATCACGCGCCTGAGGGCGACGGCCATTGCGATGAGGCGGTTCGGCTGACCAATTCGAGCGTGTTAATTGGTCCCGATGGCTTGTGTGGTCGCTATGACAAGATTCATTTGCCGCATCTAGGCGTTGATCGTTTTGTTGATCGGGGGCAGTTGAGTTACCAGAGTTGGCCGACGAATTCGGGTTGCCGGATCGGATTGGCGATCTGTTACGACTGTTCTTTTCCCGAACCGATGCGAGCCCTCGGGCTGGCCGGTGCCGATGTGATCGCACTAGGAACCAATTGGCCTGTTGCCGCCGCGCGGACCGCAGAAATTGTTCCGCCGGCTCGCAGCATGGAAAACCATTTGTTCTTTGTCGCGGCCAATCGAATCGGCCATGAAAGGGGATTTGATTTCTGCGGGCGAAGCAGCATCTGTGGTCCGGATGGAATCGAACTGGCACGAGCTGAAGGAGCCGCACCGGAGATTCTGTTCGCCGACATTCGCGTGGAAGATGCTCGCAACAAACGGATTGAACGCACGGCTGGTCAGCATGTGATTGATCGCTTCGCCGATCGCCGGCCCGAGTTCTATGGTTCGCTGATCCAGAGTGACGCCCCATAGCAACGGGCAAACATCGACTATCGCAAATAGATGGCATTGCCGGTGAAGTGACGTTTGAGTTCAGCGTCACTCCAGGTGATGCGACCCACTGCGGGGTCGCCAATGATCCATCGGCCGCCATCGGTGCGGCCTAAAACGGCAACCACATGGCCTTCATCATGGCGACCAAGCAATCGCGATTTCGGCTGTCCCGGTATCGATTCAAATCGTATGAGCGCGACATTGGGCAGTTGATTTGCATCAATCCATTTCGATGGATCGGGACCAGCGATGCTGGCGGTTAATCCCTGCATTGCGGCAATTGTCGCTAAGCCTCGGTAGAGTCCTCGTGGTTCGGTGCCGAACCGACTGGTCAAACACGCTGCGGCAAGTTCGGCTTCGGAAAATTCTTCGTTGTGATGGGCCAGCAGCGTTGCGGCTGCGGCGGGAGCACAGCTGGCGGGATGAGATTGCAAACAAATCGAGTCACGCCACTTGCTCGTGGGCGACAAAGACACCGGGAAGACGATTGGTCGCAGCATCGGCGTCACCAAGAATGACGCGGCCATGAAAGCAAACATCCGCATGATCCACGGTCGAAATGACTTTCGAATTCCGGGTGCGTTGATTGCTAATCCAGCGGCTGCGGCTAACAGCACTGGCGTCAGGCCCGTCCAGTAAAAACTGACCGAGACCGGCAGCGAGTTTGCGTTGAACCAGTTCGACCAATCAGACAGGTACCAGAGCTGCCAGAGATGACCGGCCGAGCCGGTCGCAAACACGCATGCCAAACCGACAACGAACAAGAACTCTCGCGTTGGAAGATCGATCCATCTCTTGGGCGACATGGCAGACCGGGACAGATCGTCTCTCGGACCGAACACGTTTTCCTGCCCCGTGTGTTGGCCAACAGCAGATCGGAATCGCAATCGGCCGTACGCGAGTGCCACACGAAAAGAGAGCCACGTTGAAAACGTCATCACCGAAACAGCAATCCAAATGGAATGGTGCATGACGAACCCGGACGAGCGCGTGTGAAGATTCCGTTAACCCCAGGGTAGCCGGGCTGAACCCACGAGGCCAACATCGATTGTGGCAAACCTTCACGAGAGCCGCAGAATTTGCCCGCTCGGCGGTCGACCGGTTTGGGGATCGACAGCTGAGCTGGGCTGTGGAGGGAGCGGCAAAGAGACGTCTTGATTAGCCGCTTTTTCGAGCCGATTCGCTGCTGAGCGTGGCATGCTGCGCCGGTGAGTCACGCAAAAGCTTTGTGTACTCGTCAACGCCTTCCTGTTCGGCTTTCAAGATGTCCTCGAGGAAGACGACCAAACTGCGTTGCGGCTCGGCCAGCTCGATTGCCTTGGTGTACATCTCGACGGCTTTGGATTCGAACGCAAGACTGAACTCGAGGACTTCATGAAGATCCTTGCTTTGCTGGATCTCATTGCGAGTTGCGACGGGCACCCCGCCCAGCGAGGCGATTTTGTCTCCAACCATCTGAGCGTGCTCAAACGATTCCTTGGCATCGCCAAGAAACTTATCAGCGTACACCTCACGCCAGACACCTTCGATGATGAAGGAGTTTTGCGTGTACTGAGCGACGCCAGTCCACTCGTGTTTCAAGATCTCGTTGAGCTGATCAATCAGGGCTTCGTTAGCCATTATTAGTCCTTGTTTAACGATCGAGTTTGAAGGGGTCAGAGCGGCAACGCGAAAGTGATCGCGAGCCGCGCTGGAATAGCAGTCCAAGCCTCTGCGGCTGGACAGCAGAACCGTGGCATAATTGTCAGGACGCGAAAAGCCCATTCAGCGGTGTCGCGGCGGCACAAAACGTCGCTATCAAATCAGGTGGACACTTGGTGAATGGGGCTTTTGGGACTGCTTATTTGTTGTGCACGGCTGCGAGCACAGCTCTGCTGGGTGGGCTGCCTTCTTAATAGGCAGGTGTGAACAGGCGATGTAAGTCCTTTTGCTAGCATTGTTTGCGGAGGCTGAATTGCATGAGGTGAAGGATGGACGCATTCCATTTTTGTCCATCCGTCCGAAGGATCGCCTCTCCATGCCGTCGCGAACGAATCGGCTCACCTCGGTCGAAGAAACGACCAACGACGCTCTGCCCGAGCCAAAGGCCGTTGCCGTCTATGCCAGTGACCGCGTCAAAACGTCTGATGGGCGTGTGATCGCCGCTGACGAAAATACCGATCCAAAAACCAATCCTCTGATGCCCGTTCAAGTAGGCTTGCCACTGGATCAGCGAGCCGGCGAAGTGATGCGGTTGGCCGAATTGGCGTTCAGCAAGACGGGTAGCTGGGTCGTTTTTTATCGCTGGCTTCTGGCACCCGGCGGCGCGGTTGATCAGCTCTATCCGACCATCGATGAGCGACAGTATTTCGAAGCGACGGAACAATTCGGCGAGGTGCTCGAAATCCTCGCGTCGATCCGCAGCCAGGACGCGTCCAAGTCAAATTTGCATGAACCCGAGCGTGTGATCACCGTTCGCATGCCTCGGTCGATGAATGAAGCGACCGTGCGTGATGCGAAAGATCTCGGGCTAAGCATCAACAGCTATTGTCTGACTAAATTGCTCCAGCCGATCAACAAGCGAACCACGCCGATTGAATCGGGAAATCGACGAGGCCGCAAACCGGGTCCGCAGATCATCAGCGGCAAGATCAAGACAAAGAGTCGCAAGCGAAAAAAATAGCACCTCTAACGTTCGTAATTCGCTCTTGACTCAAACAGGCGGATCGACGATCGGCTGTCGTTGCAGCGCCGTTAACATCCCGCTTGCCTTCGTCCACGTTTCCGCGAATTCGCGTGCAGGTTCACTGCGGGCTGTGATGCCACCGCCAACGGGCAGGCTCAATTGATCACCGCGTTTGGTGATCGTGCGTATCAAAATGTTGAAGTCGGCCGCGCCGGACAAGCTGACGAAGCCGGCCGAACCGCAGTAGGCATTGCGGTTGATTCGTTCTAGCTCGCGGATGGTCTTCATCGCCTCGATCTTGGGTGCTCCGGTGATGCTGCCCCCGGGAAAACTCGCGGCCAACAAATCAGCGACCGTCATGCCGTGACGAAGTTGTCCCACAACCGTGCTGACAAGATGTTGAACGGATTCGTACTGTTCCAACACGCAAACGTCCGTCACGACCACGCTGTCGTCATCGCAAACGCGAGACAGATCATTTCGCATCAAGTCCACGATCATGATGTTTTCGGCGCGCTCCTTTGGATCGTTTTGGAGTGCTTGGGCGGCGTGCTGGTCTTTTGCGGGATCACCCGTTCGTTTGGTCGTGCCTTTGATCGGACGTGTGACTACCTGACGGTCTCGCACCCGAAAAAAACTCTCCGGCGACGAGCTGAGGATTTGTTGATCACCCAAGTCAATGAAGCATGACGACGGTGCGGGATTGTGTTGACGAAGCCGGAGGTAAAGCTCATCCGCCGTCCGATCATCCAACATCGATAATTGCTGTGACAAATTGACTTGGAATGATTCCCCATTCCGAATTCGACGAACGACGTTTCCCACGGCCAGTTCAAATGCATCGCCCGTGAAGTTGCTTTTCACGTCGGGTTGTTGCATAGGGTGATCGTGCGCGACCCGTTCGGTGCGAGGTTCCGATTGCTGTATTTGTTGATTCAAAGAATCTTTGAGAGCCGACATCACTTGATCGTGACGTTGATGAGCGCGATCGAGATTAAATCGCCAATCCGCGTCGACACCGGTGCTGATCAGCCAACCTGATTTGGTCTGGTGATCAACAGCGATCACCCAATCGAACAAGCCTATCGCCATGCCCAGCGGTGCTTCGATGGCGTTGCGGTCCGTTGTGCTGTCGTCGATTTCGGGACGAAGCGATGGTTCAAGCCACCAACCTGACTCGTATCCAATCACCCCTGCCAAACCACCTGTGAAAGGCGGCAGCGTCGCGTTGGTATCTTGGCGTGCGCGAGCTTCTTCCAGTTTCTGACACCACGATCGGAATTGAGGCCAGGGGTTGGGTTGATCCAAATCGATTCGCCACCAGGCCACGGGGTCAGCGGTCAAATACGAAAAACGCCCTCGATCGGAGTCGTGATCGCATACGGAATCAAACCATATTCGACGAGGCCAACTCGACATCGCCGCAAAGGCGGAAGTCAGATCGGTTTGAGATAAGTCCGAGACGACGATTTGATCTCGGCCGGTTTCCGCAAGTGGCATCACAACGGCATTGATGTTTGTGATCAGTCCGCAGAGAACGGTTTGGGCTCGATGGCGGGCAACGGACTATCGTCTCGCGCCAGGAACATCAAGTGTTGCCAGGGCAGCGAATTAACTTCGCGAACCAATTTGAAGCCGTTGGCTTGATACTCTTTCATGATTTGCGTTTTTGACATTTTGTGCAGCGGTTTGATTGGCACGGTCGGGTCTTCGGCACGATATTCCAGCAACGCGACGACGCCCGTCGGCGTAAGACTTTCGCGAATCGACCACAGCATGGATTCGGGATGCGAAAATTCGTGGTACACATCCACCATCAAGACGAGGTCGACTTGGCCAGCGGGAAGTTTTGGGTCGCTGACGGTTCCGAGGATGGGCCGCACATTGGTGATCCGTCGCTTGAGCAGGTTGCGTCGAAGCTTTTGAAGCATTTCTGGTTGGATGTCGACGGCTAAGACGACACCACTGAGTTGCTCGGTGGCGGATCCATCATCGTCCTCGTTCGTCGGTTCAGTCTTCATCGAATTAGCATCGGCACACGCTCTTGCCATCGGGATGGTCCAATAACCATTTCCGCAGCCCAGGTCGACAACGGTGTCACCGGGTTTGATGTTGAGTTCCTCAAACGATGCTTCGGCGTTTTCCTCGTCGTTTCGATTGGGCCGAACCAACCAGGCCGCACCCAAATGAGACATAGGTTGCGCGACGATCCGGTCCATGTAAGTGCGGCGGGATGGCTCGTTCACGGGCCGGGTGCGATCAGCGGCCGGCGCGAGCGGCAACTGTAACAATGCGGTCGCACACATGAGCGGCAGTTGCCAAACGCATAACAACCCGTTGCGCTGAATTGAGCGGAGGTTCATGGTGTTGGCCGCACGCGTGGATTGAGAGACGGTACCGTGCTCGAGAGTCTGTTTACGTGAACGACTTAACTGGACAACGCCACTTTGAATTAGCCGGCCGGCAATAGCCGCGGTTCTCTCGGGCTAAACCGTGGCTAGCGTTAAGACGGCTAATACGCTCGATAATGCGATGAATCACGGTGTTTTCTATCCAAAGTGGCGTTGTCCAGTTGAAGACCCCTTTTAAAAAAGTCTCTTATGCATCATCGCTCGAAACCAATTCAAAATCAGGTTCAAACGCTTCGTCAAAATCAAAGACGTTATCAAAGTCTTCGCGTCGATCCGATTCGCTTTTTCGCATCTGCTCAATACGAATCAGGTTGTAGACGAGCTCGCCAAAATCGCCGGTTTGATGCAACCCCCAAGTGCCGAGCACCATTTTGGCCAAATACCCGTATTGCTGTAGCGCGTACAAACGACACGCATGACACAATTGTTGGCCAGTGAGATGCCTCGCCGGGTCGATTTCGGGGTCATCGCCAGGGGCGTGTCCCAGCGGTCCAATTTCATCGATATGTTCATGCGCGAATTGCAACGACTCGCGGATGAACTGGTAAGCATCCAACTTATACCGCGGATCCTCTTGCAGAAGATCTCGCATCGCTTGCATCGGGGATGGCATTGGGAGATTTCAGTTAAGGAAGGCGAATACGTGGCTCGGACGAATGATTGCGGGAGGATTTACTGAAGGTCATTGTGCAACATCGATTACGGCACGCGTAGCCACCGCACTGTCGCCTTATTTGCGTCGTTGTGATCACGCCCATCGTCGTGCTCAGAAACGGCACGCGCAGGCTCACGCAATTCAATGATGATTCGCCGACGATCGGAAGTCATCACAATTCATTCAACCAACAATAAAGTTCGAGTCAGCACCTCGGGTCACTCACACAAGTCTCGCTGGACAACGTTACTTTGGATGAGCCGCTCGGCGCTAGCCGCGGTTTAGTCGGGCTAAACCGTAGCAAGCGCGAAACGGCTAATACCCGCGGTAATCCCATGAATCACCGTGTTTTCCATCCAAATAATGCTGTCCAGCTAGGTTGCTCGTTCAACCAAAAGCATGCCCGCGTGAATTCCGAGCAACTCTCAAATTTGTAACCTAGGCAGCAAGTTGGTTCGCCGCAACGGCCAGTGGCGCGGACTTGATCAAATCAAGTCGCTGACAGTCTCGACGGGATCGCCTGGCTCGTCACGATTTTGCTGAAGAAATGGTTTTGTCACGTCTCACGGCCAAGCTGTTAAGGCGCGCAATCG
>JBCCJB010000180.1:0-8260 GCA_039028015.1 Planctomycetota bacterium | reverse complement strand
TGGTACGAAAACATTTCGCTCGACTTCGGTGACGCTCCCGGTCCATATCCAACCACAGAGTCACAGGACGCGGCACGCCACTTGGCAATCGGTCCACAATTGGGGGCTGATCGAAGTATCGACTCGGACGGTCAGCCTTCGTCCGCGGCTGACCAAGACGATTTCGATGACGGCATCGTGCTTCCTAGCTTTTTCGTTCCCGGTGAAACGCAGTTGATCGACGTCAACGCCAGCGAAGGTGGACTGCTGTCCGGCTGGATTGATTTCAATGCGGACGGCAACTGGGATGATGTAGGCGAGCAGATCTTCGCGGATGTGCCCGTCACGGTGGGCGATCAGTCTCTTGAGTTCCAGGTGCCACCAACAACTGCTAGCGGCCTGAGTTACGCCCGCTTCCGCATCAGCACTCAGCCAGGCTTGGGCGTGGCAGGCTTCGCCAGCGACGGTGAAGTCGAAGACTACACGCTGACACTGCCATCGGCTCCGACAGATATCACGCTAATACCTGGTGCTATCGATGAAAACGTAGCCGCCGGAGCGATTGTCGGCATCCTTGGCACAATCGACGACGACTCGAACGACTCCCACATATACCGGCTTGTCGCCGGTGATGGTCATGATGACAACGGGTTGTTCACGATCTCAGGAACCCATTTGCTTTCTTCGCAGAGCTTTGATTTTGAAACCCAATCCACGTATTCCATCCGCGTTGAAACACGTGATCAGAGCGGGTTGACCTTCGAACGCGATTTCACGATCAACATTGTCGACGTCGATGAGATTCCGCCAACAATTCATTCAATTACACCTTCGCTTGAGACCGGCATTATTCCGAGTGGCACGGACTCGCTTACGATTCAATTTAGTGAACTTGTCACCGGTGCACTTGATTCGACGAACATCCGTCTCTACCAACATCGCTCTGATGGACTTTTGATTGAAGATGAATTGCAAACGGTGACGTATGCCTTCGGCACGTCACCATCGCCTGGGTCGGTCACACTTCAGTTCCCGCCACTGGCTGAAGGGATTTACCGCCTAGCGATATCCGATCAGGTGAAAGACATCGCCGGAAAC
Organism: Planctomycetota bacterium; assembly: GCA_039028015.1. Classification (GTDB taxonomy): domain Bacteria; phylum Planctomycetota; class Planctomycetia; order Pirellulales; family Pirellulaceae; genus Rhodopirellula. The sequence goes on along the minus strand of JBCCJB010000180.1, from coordinate 7,183 downwards.
GCACTGGCAGGAAATCGCTCTTCTGGACTCGGCTGGATGGGCGATTTCGTTGTTAACCCTGAAGGTCAACTCGGTAACAGCCCAGGCATGATTGATTCTGTTTCGATCAACAGCGATCTTCCCGCGCCGGACCATAATTCGTTCAACCGAAAGGAATCGGTCAGCCAAGATGGTCGTTATGTCGTCTTTGAGAGTGACGCGAGCAATTTGGTTCCCAATGACACCAACGGTTATCGCGACATCTTCTTGCACGATCGCGAAACAGGACACACCACGAGGATTTCAACCAGCTCATCGCAAGCACAGGCAAATGGATACTCATATCAGCCGAGCATCAGCAGCGACGGGCGCTTCGTGGCGTTCGCGAGTGTTGCGACGAATTTGGTGACTGAAAGTGTCAACGGTTTTGAGAACATCTATGTCAAAGACTTATCAAACAACACACTGACGCTCGCCTCCTCTGGAATCGGTAACGCAGCCGGAAATGCATCGTCATATGGACCATCGATGAGCGGTGATGGCCGATTCGTGACTTTCTATAGCTTCGCAAGCAATCTGGTGACCGGTGACACCAACGGACGCTCGGACGTCTTTTTGAACGATCTTAGCAATGGAACCCTTTCACTAATCTCGACTGATACGTTTGGCAACCAGGGTAGCGAAAACTCCTATTATCCATCAATCTCCGACGACGGACGCTACATCGCGTTCGAAAGCCGTGCGGACAACCTGCACGATGATGATTCTGATCAACTAGCCGACGTTTTCGTGAAAGACGCGATCGATGGATCTTTGGAATTAATTTCGACTAGCGATGCCGGTGTGAAAGGAAACAGCGATTCCTCCAACCCTCTGATCGACGGCACTGGACGAAACGTTGCCTTTCACAGTTACGCGTCCAATTTGATCCCGAACGATGTGAATGGTAACGCGGACGTTTTTCTAAAAAATCTCGACCAGGATTCACTAAAACTCGTTTCGCAGGATACCCAGGGTAATCAAGGTAACTACGGATCGTTCTCGCCTTCAATAAGTCACGATGGATTACGAGTTGCTTTTAGCAGCTATGCGACCAATCTTGCCGCCGATGACACAAATGACAGCACCGATGTTTTCGTGCGAGACGTGAACTCGGGAAAGACAATACGAGTTTCCCTGGCAAACGACGGAAACCAAGCAAGCGATTCGTCCCACCAACCCGCAATCAGTAGTGACGGCAAATTTGTCAGTTTCTACAGCAGTTCTGGCAATCTGGTGGAATCCGACTCCAATGGGTACTACGACGTGTTTGTCGTTGAACTAAACTCGTTAGAGGTCCCGAGCTTTGATGTCGGCGATTTCCGATTCGACATCGATGTGCTCGGACACGGAACAGGACAACTGTTACCGTCTGGTGACGATGCCTTGGATGGCGTGAATCGGCTGATAATCGATCAAGTCGACTATGAGGTTTCATCGCCACACGTAGTCGAGGACGAGGGCAAAACGATCAAGTTGCCATCAATGACGATGGCTGGACTGAATGTTCACCGAGAGGTGAATTTTCCAGATGGTAGTGGTCCAACCTTTGGAAGAACGATGGATGTTTTTCACAATCCAACGTCCAGCACGATCACGGTACCCGTCCGAATCGTTGGTAACCTTGGCAGCGACGATCACACGACAGTATTCTCCACGAGCGATGGTGATGCGGTTGTTGAGTCAACGGATTACTGGATCGGTACGGACGACGCTGATGGCGTTGGCTCGCCCGCAATCGTTCATCTGCTTCGTAATCAGTGGGGTATCCAGCCAACGTCGATTGATGTGGTTGGCGATAACGTGTTCTGGGACTACTCGCTGACCATTCCGGCTGGCGAGACCGTTCGACTCGCACACTTCACCGTGCTCGCCGATACACGAGCGGAGGCGATCGCCGATGCCGATGAGTTGTTTGATTCCTATGGCCTGACTGATCCGGCGGCAATCTATCTTTCGAGCGATGAGATCGATTCGTTGGCCAATTTCGCATTGCCATATGATTTTGGTGATGCACCGTCGCCCTATCCCACGACACGTGCAGACAATGGTGCGAGACATGTCGCCAGTGGTCCGAGGCTAGGTGCGACGCGAGACGCCGAATTGGATGCAGCTCCGTCGACCATGGCTGATGGCGATGGGGACGATGAAGATGGCGTGATGTTTGGGGCCGTAGCCGTCGATGCGACCATGGCGGCTGTGAACATCGAGATGCAAGATGCCGATGTCGCCTTCATCGATGCTTGGATTGACTTCAACCAAGACGGCGATTGGGATGATGAGGGTGAGAAGATTCTTGATAACCGAATCGTCTTTGAAGGATTGCAGACACTGAACTTTGAGGTTGGTGACAGTGCCATTTCAGGCGCAACGTTCGCACGCGTGCGAATTAGCTCTGAAGGTGGCCTGGACGCGAACGGCGCAGCGGACGACGGTGAAGTCGAGGACTACCAAATCACCATCACACCACCGGCGGCTGTCGTTGGACGACACGTTTTCTACAACCGCTCATTCTTTGATGGCAGCAGCTTCAGTGTGCCAGATGGAAACAATGACTCTGCCGCGATTGATCCCACCAAATCAGCGTTGCTGCCTGGAGAAGTTGCGACGGCAGCCAACTACACCAATTACGCCAGAGGCATCAACGGCATCTTTATTGATGTTGAAAATCTACCAGGCGACGTGACTTCCGAGGATTTTGAATTCCACACTGGAAACGACAATACACCCGCGAATTGGGATCGCCTTACGGCACCAGTGAGTGTTGAGGTCTTTCGCGGTGCGGGTTTAGACGGTTCGGATCGAATTCGTGTGACTTGGGAAGACAACGTCATTCAGCGGCAATGGTTGCAGGTCACGCTCAAAGCCAATGTGAATACGGGCTTAAGTTCGCCAGACATTCATTACTGGGGCAATGCGATCGGTGATACCTATGACTCACTCTTTCACACCCAATCCAATGCGACCGATCAAATTCGGATCCGAAGCAATCCACGCAACTTCCTGAATGCGGCCGCAGTCGACGACATTTTCGACATCAACAAAGATCGATTTGTCAATGCGACCGACGAGATTCTTGCCCGGAATAATGGCACGAACTTCCTTACCGACCTCAATCTGATTTCACCACCCGCTTAATACCCCCCGCAACTGATTTCGTCGGTTCAATCTAATAACGTCTCAACTCATCCCAGTAACCAGTCCATACTATTCTCAACACTGAGAGGATCCGCAATCATGTCCCACTTCTACGCATACCTGATCGCTCTTGCTTCCGCTGTATTTCTTGCTGGGCAAACGAACGGCGCCCTGATTGTCAATATCGGCGATCAGGTGTTGCTGCCCGATACCCCAAACCAAACCATCACAATTACCGTGTCGGGCGGTGATGCGGTGCAAGGCCTCAACTTCAATCTTCAAATTGATGACGCGGGCGGCATTAAAGCACCCGCCATTTCCGCCGTTGATATCACTGGACCCTCAACCATCTTCAGCGGCAATAACACCGGCCAGACCGACGTTGGCACCGGCGAGCTCATCCCCGGTTCACAACTGGGATTGAGAACCACAACGACCTCATCCGGTTCGGTCATCGCCGATGGCACCCTTGCGATCGTTACCCTTGATACAACGGGTTTGGCTTCGGGCAACTTCACCTTGAATCTGTCATCGACATTGAACGGCCCAACCGACTTTGCTGGGATACCAGTTGACGAGTTTCAAGGAGGTGGTTTAAGCATTGCCGCCACCGCAATCCCTGAACCCAATTTAATGATGACTCTATCGATCGCCGCTGCCTCAATGATGGTAACGCGACGCCGCCGAGCCTCTCAGCGTGTCAATTCCTGACCGACTAACTCAGCCGCCGATTGCGTACATGGGTCTTGAGGGTCGTTTGAAGGTCATGTCATCGGTGCCGTGACCGCGTGGTTTATCCATGACGGCCGAACGGATTTGATTAGCGATGAATATGTCATCGCGTCCATTGCGCAGGCTGTGTTTGAGATCGGCTGAGTCCTCACCAAAGAGGCAACTGCGAATTTGGCCATCGGCGGTCAGTCGGAATCGATTGCATGAATGACAGAACGGTTCGGTCACCGAGGCGATGATCCCAATCACGCCAATGCCATCATCAAACGTGTACTCGCGTGAAGGCGAATTCGCCGCATCACCTAGGGGCACCAAAGGACGGACACGGTCGCGGAAAAGATCAAGAATTCGTTGACCGGATAACACCGCGTCATCGTCCCATTCACCATCGGCGTCCAGCGGCATGAACTCAATAAAGCGAACTGGAATACCAGTCGAGCGTGCGAATTCACCAAAAGATTCGATTTGATCTTCCGTGAAATGCTTCATCGCGATCGCATTCACCTTGACCGGTACCCGCAACTGTCGGCACGCGGAAATGGCACGAAGGACTTTTGATAGCCCGTTGCGACGTGTGATTGATGAAAATGAGGACTCATCCAACGCATCCAAACTGACGTTGACGCTATGCAACCCAGCTTCACGTAAAGCCGACAGTTGATCTGCCAATAGCAAACCGTTTGTCGTCAACGTCACCTTCCGAATCCCTGGCACAGGACTCAGCAAGCCAACCAAGCCGTGCAATTGCGAGCGAACCAACGGTTCACCTCCCGTCAAACGCACATCAGTGACCCCTAGCTGCGATGCAATCCTGACGACGCGAGTGATTTCTTCGAACGACAAAATCGAAAGTCGATCGCAGTAGTCGGGGCTCTCCGCGGGCATACAGTATGTGCACCGAAGATTGCAGCGATCCGTCACGCTGACGCGGAGGCTCGTATGCTGTCGTCCAAAACGGTCGATTAGCACGTCGTCAATTCGCCTCGTTTGGCAGCGTATGAAAAGCGTTCGTCAGCTGAGTGATATGCTCGCCGCATGTCCGGAGTTTACCTTGCGGGCTGCGACTCGTCTGCCTTGCCATCGAGACTGAGATCGCACGAGGCAACCCATGACTGAAGATCGGCCGACATCCGGCCTATCAGATCGGGTTGATGTGGAGCCAGATCGGTCGTTTCACTTGGGTCGGCCAACAAATCAAAAAGCTGCCATGTTTCCCCAAAATTGTCGCTAAACAGTTTGAACTGCTGCGTCGTCCAAGCGAGTTGTTTTCGAGAGCGAAATCCAATCGGCTTAACGCGCCGATTCACGTCGCCATCAATCACGGGCAGCAACGACATTCCATCGAGCAGTTGCTCAGGTGGCGTCGCTGTACCGGTCGATTCGCTTTCACCCAAAGCGTCCAAAATGGTCGGCAAATAATCGCTCGTCACCGCGGGGAAATCAGTCACCGATCCCGGACGAACACGCTGCGGCCAATGCAAGATCGCGGGCACACGGATGCCGCCTTCATAAAGTGATCTCTTGCGACCACGAAACGGACCAGCGGACCCGGGACTTTTGCGGTTGCCTTCCGGGCCGTTATCTGACGCAAACCAAATCATCGTATCCTGATCCACGCCCGTATTGCGGAGCACCTGTCGGAGACGACCAACCTGATCATCCATTGCCGTAATCGATCCAAAGTAATTGCGTCGATGGATCGGTTGGTCGTCGTAACGCTCGGCGTAGTGAGGACCCGCAACAACGGGCAGGTGAGGCGTGTGAAACCAGATCACGACAAAGAACGGTTGCTTGGCCGCAGCGGACGATGCCACAAATGGCCCAACGCGATCCATGATCACACGGGAATCATCGCCACCAAGATTGTCGGTCACCTCCCGACCGTTCTCGTCCCAATAACGCGTTCGGTAAGCAACCGACTCATCACCAGGTTGAAGGGCATTCCATCCAGTGGATGACGCGCCCTTCACGGGCTTCAACATTGGGTCCCATGTCGGAACTTTTGATTCGGTCGAGAAGCAAACGTCAAATCCGTTTTGCCAGGGTGGCGAAAAGTGCTTGGCATGTTTGGGACCGCCTCGGTTGGCGTCCTTGACCGTTGTGGTCAACGTGCCCAGATGCCATTTGCCAAAGTGCCCCGTGGCGTAACCCAACTCACGCAGCCGTTCGGCCAGCGTCAACTCATTTGCTTTGAGGTGTCCTGAATTGGCAAACGGGATTCCGAGACGTGATGGATGCTGACCCGTTAGACAAGATCCACGGGTCGGGCTGCACACCGGCGAAGAAGCATAGAAACGATCCCACCGCATGCCTTCAGCTGCCATTTGATTGAGATGCGGCGTTTCAATGGGTGAGTCTTCGCGAAAGCATTTCAAATCACCCCAGCCCAAATCATCCGCCATCATCAACACAATATTCGGTCGATCCGCGGCCAATGCTTGGACGGACATGTCGACTTTGAAGTTGACAATCAGCAGCAGAATGAAAACGGTGGTGAGGCGCATCGACTCGCTCGCGCTTGGGAAATGTGACAAAGCATCAGGTCGGCCAAGCCTAACAAAACCGGATCACACTGTTGTCCACACGCCGCATTGTTTCGCCATCAATCATGATGCTAACGCTGGTGATTGCGGGCGAAGCTATCTTCTTCCTACCGTTCGTCTTGCCGCGAATTTTTCGCCCCACGATGCTCGAGGTGTTTGGCTGGACCAATTGGCAACTCGGCGTTGCGTTTTCTGCTTATGGCGTTGTCGCGATGTTGGCTTACCTGCCCAGTGGTCCGTTGGCGGATCGATTTCCTGCAGGAACGATGATGGCGGTGGCATTGGTCGTGACCGCAATCGGTGGGCTCACGTTGATCGGTTTCCACGATGCAGTCCAGCTTCCCTGGCTTTACGGATTCTGGGGTGTGAGCACGATTTTGTTGTTTTGGTCAGCGCTCATTCGCGCGACCCGACTTTGGGGTGGCCAAGCCATGCCGGGACGGGCCTTTGGTTGGCTCGATGGCGGTCGCGGCTTGATCGCCGCGTTGGTCGCAACCTCTTCCGTTGCGTTGTTTGCTGTGTTGATGCCAAGCGATGTCGAATCGGCATCACCAGACGAAAAACAGGCCGCCTTGATACGAATCATTGTCTTCTTTGCCATCGCAACAGCGTTTGCGGGCGTGTGGGTCAAATGGGTCTTCCGCAATCCATGGACGGAGGTGGCGTCAGGCACCCAATGGCAAGTCGCAGATTTAAAGACTGTGCTTCGCATGCCCGCGGTTTGGTGCCAGGGACTCGTCGTGGTGTGCGCG
>JBCCJB010000179.1:0-8269 GCA_039028015.1 Planctomycetota bacterium | reverse complement strand
GTTGTTTGATCGGCTTGAAGCGAATGTCAAATGACGGCGACGCGGCGCGAATCGTGAGTCGATAGCGATAGGCATCGCTTGCACCGTCAGGCGTGTTGGTTTCTCCGCGAGCGTCACTGATCGCCACAACATAGCGCCCGTCATCGGGAGCCGTGAAGACCAGTCGGCTATTCTTGCCGACCAAACGATGAGGGTCGTCATCGTTCTGATATGGGATGTCAAAGACGGGCAGTCCGTTGGCGGCGGCCGGCTGCGTGGGGCCAATCGGTTGCACGATGAATGCGGGTTCGCCCAACGCATGCGTTGCTTGGGTGGTTCCAAAGTAAGTGCGTCGATCACCAGTACCCGGATAGACATTGAATCCAGAATCCGGACCTCGAGGATGCAGCCAAAGCCGCGTGACTTCGCCCGATGCATACAAGAATTGATTGAGCTTCATCTCTTGCCATCCAAACAAGCGAAAGTCGTTGGATTGCTGGCTGTTCTTGCCTCGAAATGTGAAGTAGGAATCAAGCACCGCTTGCAAACGAACTCGCGTGACGACGTTGCCCGCTTCATCTTCGATCGTGACCAGCGGGTCGATTCGCGAGCCAGCAGCCGCATCACCGTCGATTGCCCACATCTCACCTTTGGCCGCTTGAAACGCATAACGATCGACGGGCGAGTCTGAATCGATCGTTCCGTCGATGACAACCGGAGCATTCACGTTTTGAATCGAAAGTGGTGATTCGCGGGATTCCTTTGTCTCGGTTGGCGGTCCCAAATCCATGAGCACCGGATCAACGACCACGCGATTGGTCGATGCGGCGGATGGTTGTAGGCTTGGCAATGCGCGACGAACGATGCGGCCATCCATCAGTGACACCAGTGCCGTCGACCCGTCGGGCGAGATCGTCAAGTCGCTGCCCACATCATCGACCGACGCCGCCTCCGCAAACGGTGACCAGTCCTCGCTGCGGAGCACCTTCAGCGAACCGGATTCGCTCAGAACGACCACACCGGAAATGACTGAATCGTTAGAGCCTACAAACTCATCGTTGCCGGAAGCATTTGGCTGGCTCGTTCGCTGAGGCAGGAACGAAAAGCTGATCAGCCGAGACGGATCGACAAATCGCGTCGCGACGATGGGATTGATATCGACGGTCTGTTTGGATCGCCACTGATAGACACGCAAACGATTATCAGCGCCCGCGGCAACAATAAATTGTCCATCCGGCGTGAAGTCGACAGCGAAAACCTCACCCTCGCTCTGGCTCATCGTGTCAAGTCGTTGGCCGGACGCGACATTCCAAACCTTGACGGTTTCATCAGCACAGGCACTGACAAGCGTGCTGCCATCGGGTGAAAAGGCGATGTCAAAAATAGCGCCGTTGTGCCCCGTCAGTTTGCGAAGCACATTTCCGCTAGCGACATCCCAAAGAACGATCTCTCGGTCGTATCCAGCGGTGGCAACGATCTTCCCATTGGGTGACAACTCGGCCGCATAAAGCGTGTCGCGATGGCCCATGAAGGTTTGGATGGGATCACAAAGTTCATCACGCGAAAGATCAAACAACGTTGCCGCGCCGTAGGCACCTGTCAGTCCCGATGCAATCAATAGCCGCTGACCATCAGGACTGAATGAAAGCGCGTTCACCTTGCCGTGACTAATCGTCAGCGTCGTCGAGGTGTCGGCGATCGGATGCCCATCGGGATCAATCCGATCGATCGTGACTTCGCCAAATCGCGCTACGACGCGGTGCTGTGCGTCGGGTGAAATCGCGATCGCGGTGACGGGTCGAACAACATTATCTTTCGACGAAGAGATTTCAGGTACGCGAAGCTTTCGATGCATCGGACCATTGCCGCCACCTACATCGTCTGGACCTTGGCCTCCTTGATCAATCCAGGCGGCGATGATTTCAAGTTCGGCTTCATTGGGACCCTCCATATCGTCTGGCGGCATGACCGGCTCGAGCTTTCCCGCCGCCATCAAAAACAGTCGACTGCTGTTGGCCACGCCGGCGGTAATCGCGGGGCCCGAATCGCCACCGGCCAGTAACGCATCGTGCGATTCCATCACCAACCCACCTTCAGGGTCATCCGCCGTGTGGCAGCCAATGCAGTACGTTTCGAGGATCGGCAGGACGTCGTTGACGTAGTCGACTTGCTCACGTGCCGTGGCCTGCCGATCGCAAAGCATCCATGCGATCAAAAACATGATCGAAATCGCGCGGAGACACGGTGGGATGCTTTCTCGGATTCGTTGCAACATGACTGGTTGGGTAAGAGTTTCTTGGTGTAGGGCCCCGCCAAAAATTCTATGTGGCACGACTGGCGTTGGCAAAACAAATGCAGTTGACGCCAGTCGGGCTGGGCTGCCACGCCACAGGCGCTACACTGGATTAAATGACTGCACCATTCGAAATTGACCCGCAACTCGACGACGCTTCGCTTCACCAACGCATCGATGAGGCCTGCCATTATCTCGAGACCATTTATGCAAACGGCCACTACGCCAAAGTCACCGTCACGCGTCATTGGTCGCAACATAACCCCGAACTGAGTGGCAAGATCGCTCACCCGAGCGCATATCGGTGGTACCTGCGTCGCGAGTTGTTCAAGCTCGCTCGTCGAGGGGCCGCAATCACGATTCAACAAGGCCGGGAGCGATTCGATCTCAACTCGCCAACGTTGCTCCAGCGGATCGATGAATCTGACTTTGATTTGACCCGCAAGAAGGTTTTTTTGTTTGGTCCCGAACGTTGCGAACTGTCAATCAAACGACTGGAACACTACACCGGGACGGCTGCGGAGAACTTTCAACGCTACGTATTGCTGACCAATTATCAGATGCACATGGATGCCTTTGCGGAGCAATACCCATATTCGATTGGTTCCAATCGAGTTGGCGTGCAGATGCCAACGCTTCATCACAGCGGTGACGATCATCGAGGCATCACGATCATCAACATCGGTGTTGGTCCATCCAATGCGAAGAACCTAACAGATCATTTGGCGGTGTTGCGGCCTGATGCCATGATCATGGTCGGGCACTGTGCCGGCGTGCGGAATCATCAAGGCATTGGCGACTTTGTTTTGGCGTCCGGTTACATGCGGGCGGATCATATTTTGGACGACGCACTTCCCAAATCGGTGCCGATTACGCCGAGCTTTTTGATCAACCGAGCGCTCGCGCAGACGCTCGACGAAGCCAGCCTGCCGTATCGCATCGGTGCGGTTTATACGACCGGTGATCGCAACTGGGAGATGTCGCTGACGAAGACGCGTCATGATTTGAGCGTCAGCCGATCCATCGCCGTCGACATGGAATCAGCTACCGTCGCCGCAAACGGATTCCGATTTCGTATTCCTCACGCAACGCTGTTATGCGTGTCGGATAAGCCGCTTCATGGCCAACCGAAGTTACCGGGCGAGGCGAGCGCGTTCTACGACGAAACAAAACAGCACCATCTAGGCGTTGCGACCCGAGCTATCGAACGATTGAAGGCAGACTATCCCGATGGGCTACCGACCAGCGATATTCGCGGTCCCGGCGAAGCGCTGCTTGGTGTGCTGGACGATAACTCGATTCGTCCTCATGAGCCTACTTCTCGTCCACATGAGACGAATTCCCGTTCTCACGAGACGACCTCCTAGCCGCTTCCGATTCCTTGCGCGTGTAGACGTCTGGATAAACGAACACGGGTTGTTCGTTGGGCACCAGAGTCGCAAATCGCTCGGCGATTGATTGCCCATTGGCGTCAACCAAATCAAAGGTGACTTCCATGGGCTCATCATGGGTAGGCCGAAGTGAAAGTGATACCAACAAATCGCTTTGCCCGTCGCCGGTGACGGATTGCTCGAGCACCTCACCACGCACCGTCGAGATTACCAGTCTTGATTGGTTGACCGGTATCGTCATCGTGTCGGACGTCATTGGTGGTGATAGCAGCACATTGATGGCAATTTTGTCATCCGATCGATCCAACGTCATTTGCTGACATGTCCACAAACGGTGATGTGACTTTGCGTCGCGAAGCGACTTGGGCAGCTGACCGCCAAAGTGAAAAATCTCGTACGTAAAATCAATTGATTGCGCCGGGGAATACGGTTTGTCTGCGATCCAGTACGCTCCGATGTTGTCGACGCCCTCGTGTGCACCGGGCAATTCCAATAATTCCACGCGGCCGTGATGCCATGGGACTTGCGGCTGAATCCAAACGCTCGGTCGTAGGTCATAACGCGCGTTGGAATCTTCAAACGACGTGTAATCGCGATCACGCTGCAGCAATCCAAAACCGTCGCACCGATCGACGGGTACCGACCAAACTGATGGGTGTGGTGGTCGCGTGAAGGTTCGCCACGTCCACTTTCCGTCGGCGTGAATCAATAGGCCATCGCTGTCGTGCACCGACGGGCGAGCATCCTGTTCCGGTCGTGCCAGACCATCGCCCCACATCCACATGCTCGTTATCGGTGCAACGGCAAGCTTGTCAGGCACACTCCGGAGAAACAGTCGACAATGAACCTGTGCCCGGGATACGTGCTGTCCGGGCGTCATCGAGAACGCGTAGGCTCCGCTAATGCTGGGACCATCGAGCCAAGCGAGCACGTCGATCGACTGAGCATTCGGTTTGGGATGAATGACCCAAAACTTGCGGAAGACCGGGAATTCCTCGGGCTGATTCAAACCGACGTTGATTGCGAGGCCACGGTTCGAAGCTCCGTAGACCGTTTGCCCGGTTCGCCCGCGAAAATAGCTCGATCCCAGGAAGGTCCATAACTCCTGGGGATCGCCGGATGGTTCAAATCGACCGGCGATTTTCAGACCTGCCAAGCCAATCTCGCTCGTCAACGAGTCGACGCGGACTCCATCGCCAAAATCAAAGTCGTCAGGTCGATAAGGGATGAGCGTCGTCTCAGGCTCCTTCTTGGCTGAATCGCGATTGATCGTGAAAATTTCGATGCGATCACGCTGGACAAACCCGCGATGAAAATATTCCAACCAGAACGGCGAGTCACTTTGGCCCCAGGTCGCACGCGAATGCTTGAATTGAATCTCTCGATATTGTTCATAGTCCAGCTTGGCCAGCGAGTCCGGCAACGCTGGAGCGGGCCGATGGGGCTGCGACGATGCTTGTCGAGCAAATGCGATCAGTGAATCAAAATCCGCGACTTCACCGGGCGAAATGGCGACCGCGGTGATCGACCACTGGCACCAAAGTGCAAGGCACAATCCCGCGCGAGCTAGCGGCCAATGAGGTCGCTGACTTCGCATGCGGTCAGATCCCGATTGGTAACGTCTCATGCAAATGGACTCATTGGATTGTTTCGGCAGCTTTGGTTGGCCTGGGCACTTGGGTCGGATTTCACAAGTGTGCACGAATAATTCGATTTTTTAAAGTTTGCGGGCCGGTTGGCCGATTCATTCTTTATGCCTGTCTCGAGCAAATCATGGATGCAACGCATTTCGACCCTTATTTGGCACCTTGCCAGCGGTGCGGTGCTTTTGCTCAGTGGCGGTTGTCTTGCATTAGGTGTTCCCAGCGAGCGTTACCACGATCCCGCCGATCGCGGCGGGCTTTTCAGTGATTTTCAGCCATCGCCTGAAACGATGGGTCAACCCATCCCATCGCACGCCGACGCGTTGATCGCCACCGGTGCCGTATTGACGCCCGAGATGCCTGGTTGTGTCTCATGCGACATGCCCCCTGACACATCGCCATACCCATTGGAAATGGATGTGACGGGCTCGAAACATGAGGAAGCTCCGCCCGAGCCGCCTAAAGTGCCGTGGCCCAAGTTTCATCCGGTGCCGACACGCCCGATCTTGTAGGGGATCCCATAGTTGCGTCACCACGAGTGTGCCGCCTACGATCGGGATTCGCTCAGATGTCACTCAAGATTCTCGGCTCGCCTGGATTGTCATGTCCTCCCTGGACCAACTCTTCGAATCGCTTCGATCGCAAGGCCGCAAAGCGTTCATGCCGTTTGTGACCGCGGGTGATCCCAACATCGAAACCACGGCGGCCGTGATTGATGCGTTGCGCGATAACGGTGCCAACTTGTGCGAAGTAGGCATTCCTTACAGCGACCCCATCGCAGATGGACCGGTGGTTGCCTCGTCTTACCAAAGAGCACTTGATTCCGGGTTTCGGTTGCAGCACGCGTTTGACCTACCCGATCCGGGAATTCCTCGAGTCACCATGGCGAGCTACGCGATCATTCATCGCATTGGAGCGGCCGACTATGTCGCCAAAGCGGCGGCGGCGGGTTACGCCGGTGCGATCGTGCCCGATTTGTTGAGCGAGGAAGCCGAGGGATTCTCAAAGATCTGTCGCCAAGCCGACTTCAATCTGATCCAGCTCGTCACGCCCACCACCACCCGCGAACGTCAAAAACAGATTGCCGATCTGTCCAGCGGCTTCATCTATTACGTCTCAGTGACCGGGATCACGGGAGAGCGAACGTCGCTGCCCAGCGATCTGGTCGATAGCGTTGGCTGGTTACGTGAGCAAACTCAACTTCCCGTGTGCATCGGATTTGGAATCAGCAGCAGCGAAACGGCGGCACGACTGGCGCCGATCGCTGACGGCTTGATCGTCGGATCGGCGATTGTTCGCCGGGTGCATGAGGCGTTCTCAGCGGGCGATGGCGCCTCGGAGATTGCTCGTCGCGTAGGCGAATTTGGCAAGTCGATTCGAACGGCGATTGATGATGCCTCCAGCGTCGCCTCTTGATGCGAATTAATTTCGTGATCACGGGGCTGGATGTTGGCGGCGCTGAACAAATGCTCGCTCACATCGCAACAGGTTTGACATCGCGTGGGCACGCAGCGCGTGTCTTCAGCCTGTTACCGCCGCCGGATCGTTCCGGCGTTGTTGATCAGATTCAGCATGCTGGCATTGCGATCACGTTTGGCAATGCCACTTCGCTGCGACATGCTCATCGCCTGCAAAAAGCCCTACGCCGGTGGCTCAACGAAACACCCGCGGATCTCACTCAATCGTTCATGTTTCATGCCAATGTGATGACGGGGCTCGTCATCGACGATGCGCATCGGATGATCGCTGGGTTACGTGTCGCCGATCCCAGCAGACTGCGCCGATGGATTGAACGCCGATATCTTCGTCGGTGTGATGGCCTGACATGTGTCTCTTCAGCGGTTGCGTCCTTTGCGACAGAACGATTAGACGTTCCAACGTCGAAATGTCATGTTATCACAAACGGCGTCGACGTCGTTCGATTTCAGAATGCGAAGCCGTTGGATTGGACTCAGTTTGGGCTTCCAAGGCACAAAGACGTCACGCTGTATGTGGGCAGACTGCACCCGCAAAAGAATCTCGATCTGCTATGGCAACACATCGATCAAATTGCTCCGGCCGATGGCAACCGCATGCTGGTTTTGATCGGAGATGGTCCGCAGCGCGCGCAATGGCTAAGCCGTCGCAATCAAATCGGTCCGGATCGAGTGGCGGTCTTGCCGTGGATGCCTGACGTGGCCTGTGCTTATCAGGGTGCAAAGGTTCTGGTGTTAGCGAGCCATTTTGAGGGGATGGCCAACGTGGTGCTCGAAGCGATGGCATCCGGTCGACCGGTGGTTTGCAGCGACGTGGAAGGCTGTCGCGATTTGGTGGGACATGATCCGAACCAATATTTTGCCGCCGGCGATGGGCACGCGATGGTTGATCGTCTGAACGCGTTTTGGTGCGACGCGAACTTGGCGACCCAGACAGGACGAGAGAATCAGAAGCACGTTGCGTCGAAGTTCTCGATCACGAAAATGGTGGACGGTTATGAACAGCTCTACATCAATCTAGGATCGGTTCGGAAATAACTTCACGCGTTTTTTGCAATTCACCTCGGCGGGGCGTGCCGGCCACGTTGGAAGTGCCGAAGTTGTTTCTCAACAGATCCATTTTGGCTATCGGGACTCGATTGCATTGAACTATCCGCTGCTGTTTCGATTCTTGGGCACGATCTGTTTGCTGATCGGTGGTTCGATGAGCATCAGCTTGCCGTTTGCGTGGCCCCAAATCGCCTATCGAACGCATTTGCCACCGGCCGAGCAGGTCGAACGCGACGGCATCACGGGTTTGCTTGGGGGAATGGCCGTTTGCTTTGTCACCGGTTTGATTTTTCGCTTTCTCGGCCGACGGCATCGGATTGGTGCGCCACTGTATGCCAAGGAAGCGATGGCTGTCGTCGGCTTGTCGTGGGTGTCGGCAACGGTGTTGGGGGCATTGCCGTATTACCTCTCCGGCACGCAAGTTGAAGCCGGACAACC
>JBCCJB010000178.1:0-8299 GCA_039028015.1 Planctomycetota bacterium | reverse complement strand
TGCTAATCGCCGTGATGCTTGCCAGTGTGCTGGGCAGTTTGCATTGCGTGGGAATGTGCGGGCCCTTCGCGATTTGGGTGAGCGGTATGGACAACGCTTTATCGCGTGGCACACGCATCAACACCATGATCGCGTATCACCTTGGTCGCTTAACCACGTATCTGTCGGCGGGACTGATGGCGGGTATCGTCGGTTCGGCGATTGCCATCACCGGACACGTCGCCGGTTATCAATCGTTGGCTGCCAAGGTCGCCGGCACCATTTTGATCGCCGCGGGGATTGTCCGCTTGCTCGGGTGTCTGACATGGTTCCAGAAAAGTGCGACCGATTCCATCCTGAGACCGGGGCCCGCGGCGGCGCTACTGCAGCGAGCCAAACCTATTTTGAGTCAGCAACAGCCCGTCAGTCGTGGTTTCTTGACCGGCTTGCTGACCACATGGCTGCCATGCGGTTGGCTGTATCTTTTCGTACTCTTTGCTGCCGGCACCGGAGATATTGCTTCGTCGTTTGGAGTCATGGCCGCGTTTTGGGTCGGCACGCTACCGGCATTGACCGGTGTCGTGATGGGCGCTGGCAGCGTGCTGCGTCGATTTCCGCGTTCGATTCCACTGATTGCCGGCAGCCTGCTCATTTTGACCGGCCTCGCGACCGCATCGGGACGTGCGGCAGCCGACCTTTCGTCAATCACGCTGCCGCCTATTCATGGTGACATCAATTGGGCGTCGCTGTCTTCGGCAACCGAGCAACCGATGCCATGCTGCGACGTCATTGATGATGGTCACGGCATTACGCCGTCGCTATGACCATCATGACGGGAGTAACGGACGACCGGACGTCCTCATCAGCATGGTCGTCCGCAACATCGATCTGTGTGCACTGCGGTTTGAAAACAAAGCTGCCCCCAGATTCCGATGGACGTGTCTTTTGTTGTCATGGTTGTCGAGGTGCCTACCAGCTGATTCATGATTGGGGTCTGGAAGCTTTTTACGATCTGCGCGATGGAACCCCAGCGTCACGCCCTGTTGGCGATGACGATATCCCGTCGGCTGATCACTTCACCGATCTTGATGACCCAAAGCTGTTGGGACGTTCCGCACCGCGGATGATCCGTAGGGATGATGCGGCCATGCAATTGAATTGCCGCTTGAGCATCACGGGTCTGCACTGCGCCGCGTGTGTTTGGCTGCTGGAGCAAACACCACGTCGCGTCGCAGGTTGGTCACATAGTCAAATCGATTATCGCGGACGAACCATCGACATCACGTTTGATCCCCAGGTCATTCCGCTTTCAAAGATCGCATGGCGTTTGGATCGCCTGGGCTATCAAATTCGGCCGCTCGACGAAACAACCCAGCAGACAGCCGACGATGTGGCCAACCGCAGCCTGCTAATCGATGTCGCCGTTGCTGGATTCTGCGCTGCAAATGCAATGTGGGTTGCAATCGCGTTATACGCTGGACAATTCACCGGCATCGCTTCCTCACACGCGATCGCGTTGCGTGTTGCTGGCGTGGTGCTCGGGTTGATTGCCGTGCTAGTTCCTGGCCGCGTCTTTTTTCGCACGGCCCTGGCGTCCATTTGGACTCGCACGCCACACATGGATTTACCGGTGGCCGTCGGTTTGTCCGCCGGTGCACTGATGAGCCTTGTCAGCGTGCTCGACTTATCTCGAGAGATCTATTTCGATTCCATCGCTACTCTCGTTTTTTTTCTTTTAGTGGGTCGCTGGATACAGATGCGTCAGCAGCGACGCGCCGGCGATGAGGTGGCCGAATTAATTCGTTTGGCACCCCGTATCGCCAACGTTGTCGATGATGAGGGTGCTGTGCATCGCGTGCCGGTTGATGAACTTCAAATTGATGATGTGGTACGCGTTTCCGGTGGTGAGAGCATTCCCATTGACGGCGTTGTCATTTCAGGCAACTCATTTGTGGATCGTTCTCTGCTGACCGGGGAGAGCCAACCAATCAGGGTCACCATCGGTGATATGGTCGAGGCGGGCACGGACAACACGCAATCGGAGCTTCATATTCGTGCTTCCGCAGTGGGCGATCAAACGCGTTTGGCGGGCCTGACCGACGCCGTTGGGGCCGCCGTGGCCGCGCGAACACCCACGGTTCAACTGGCCAATCTGATTGGGGGTTGGTTCGTTGTGGTCGTGTTAGTGCTAGCCTTGATGACGCTGGCGATTTGGTGGCAAAACGATCCGTCGGTGGCCGTTGAACACGCCGTGGCATTGTTGATTGTGGCCTGTCCCTGCGCGTTGGCTTTGGCAACACCGCTAGCCATAGCCGTGGGCATTGGTCGTTTAGCGTCGCAAGGCGTGCTCGTACGTTCCGGTGAAGCACTCGAACGTTTTACACAGCCCGGTATCGTTTTCTTTGACAAAACGGGGACGCTGACCCGTGGCCGCATGGGTCTAACGCATCGTTTTGGCGATTTGTCGTGCTTGCCAACCGTGGCTTGGCTTGAAAAGCACGTCCAACACCCGATCGCGACGGCGATTGTGGATGCGATCGATATCAATTCAGAAACAAATACTTACACCGGAGATGATC
This sequence comes from Planctomycetota bacterium, assembly GCA_039028015.1. Taxonomy (GTDB): domain Bacteria; phylum Planctomycetota; class Planctomycetia; order Pirellulales; family Pirellulaceae; genus Rhodopirellula. The sequence continues at coordinate 5,741 of JBCCJB010000178.1, read as the reverse complement.
TTCGCCAGGAACCGGGGTTCGGGATCGAAGCCATTGTGAAAGGCGATAACTGGCGTATCGGAAATGCCGCATGGGCACGCGCGGGAAATACCCAGTCGTTCGATTCACATGCCGCAACGATTATCAGCGACGGTTCGAGCCCGATTTGGATCGCCATCAATAGTCAAACCATTGCCATGCTTGGCGTCTCCGATCCCATTCGTGAAGACGCGTCATCTGTAATCTCATCACTGCGACGGCTTGGCTGGCGGGTGGGTATCTTGTCTGGTGATCATCCCCAAACAGTCAACCGAGTTGCTGAGCAGCTGAGTATCGATCCAACCGATGCTCGTGGAGGATGCCGTCCCGAGGATAAACTTACCACCGTCAAAGCAGCGGCCGAAGGTGAGTATTCACGTCGAGGCGCGGTCTTGATGGTGGGCGATGGTCTCAATGACGCATCGGCTTTGGCGGCAGCAGATGTGGGCATCGCGATTCGCGGTGGTGCGGCGACGAGTCTTGCCGCGGCACCGATTCTCATTGCCAACAACGATCTTGGTAACGTGGTGACGCTAATTCGATCAGCGGGCCGCATTCGGGCAGCGATGCGTCGCAATTTTGCCGCGTCGATTACTTATAATGCGCTGGCCGTTGGTCTTTCGATGTTGGGTTGGATCTCACCACTCATCGCGGCGGCGCTCATGCCAATCTCGTCAATCACGGTGATTGCCATGACGCTGGGCAGCCGAATGATTTCAAATCACGACTAGGACGCGATATGAGCGTGTTGTTTATTGCCTTGCCAGTCGCGATCGCGTTGGGCGGGCTCGCGATGTGGGCCTGCGTCCGCGCGATTCGTTCCGGACAATATGATGATCTTCAATCACCATCGGTTCGCATGTTGATTGACGATGAATCCGATGGCGATGCCAAAACCGGTTCCTTTTGACCGCATCCGAAATGACCCATACCGATTTGCTCGACTACATCGCACAAAACGCACCCGTCAAAATCACCACCAATGACGGTCAGGAATTTGTCATCGCCAATCGCGACTCGATTGTTGCCGATGCCGGATGCGCTCATATCCTGCCCAAGGGCGAAAAGAAAATTGTGCTGGTGAGCATGATTGCAATTACCGCTGCCAAATCGCTGGCCAATAAGTCCGAGCTTACAGCGAGTTGACCGATGGTTGGGCACGCAGAGTCTGCCCGTACCCCCGGAGTCTCGATTCCGAGGTATCCTACTGCTTGGAGCCTATCCAAAAACGCAGCGACGGCGAGCGATGAGCCGTCGGCGCTAGCCTCGGGCCTCGATTTCTCCTTGCATTTCAAATGCCGCCCGACGCTAACGCGTTCGGCTCATACGTTTTCGGATAGGCTCTGAGTTGTATCTCTCTGGCCGCAACGGCTAGCTTGCATTCCCACCAAAGGTCCCAACATGAAATTTGAAGTAACAAGTTTATCGATGATTCCATTCACCGTGATGATCGTCGCGATGGCGTTGTGCCCCTCAAGTGTCTGGGCTGAAACTTCGGTTGGCACTTCGATGGAAGCCGGCTTCATGTCCCTGTTTGATGGCGAGAGTCTCGATGGTTGGCAAAAGTCCACTGAGAATCCAGACTCTTGGCAAGTTCGGGATGGCATGCTGGTGTGCGAAGGCGATCGATGTCATTTGTTCTACGTCGGTGATGGCGTCCCATTTGACGACTTTCACTTCAAAGCCGAGGTAAAGACAACCGCCGGTTCCAACGCAGGCATCTATTTCCACACCAAATATCAAGAATCGGGATGGCCCAAATACGGGTACGAGTGCCAAGTCAACGTAAGCCACAAAGATCCCAAGAAATCGAGTTCGCTGTACGCTGTCGAGAATGTGGCCGATCCCGGTGTGGCCGATGACCAGTGGTACACCCAAGAAATTATCGTTAGTGGCAATCGCATCATTTTGAAAATCGATGGTGACACCAAAGTCGATTACACCGAACCAGAAAACCAACCCGCCTTCAGCAAACAATTTGAAAGACGGCTTGGCGAAGGCACGTTCGCGCTTCAAGCTCACGACCCGAAAAGCGTGGTCTATTTCCGCAATCTGCGAGTCAAGAAACTGAATGAGTGATTTGAAGGTCTTAGTGGTCGGCGCCGGTGGTCGTGAGCACGCGTTGGCTTGGAAGCTGAAGCAAAGCCCGCGTGTTTCCGATGTGTACGTGGCACCCGGTAATTCCGGTACGGCTGCCGATGCGATCAACGTTGATATCGACGCCTCTGATCATGATGCGCTGATCCAGTTCGCGCTTGACCAGAACATTGGACTGTGTGTGATTGGCCCGGAAGCACCGTTGGTCGCTGGTCTCGGCGACGCAATGCGCGAAGCGGGCTTGCCTGTGTTTGGGCCCTCCCAAGCGGCTGCGGAGCTCGAAGGCAGCAAAGTATTCTGCAAGAACTTGCTGCACTCAGCCGACATCCCCACCGCCGACTACAGAACCTTTCGATCCGGCGACGATGCCTCTCGCTACATCAAAGATCGTTTTAGCGAACCTGGCCAGCCCGTCCACGTGGTCGTCAAAGCCGACGGCTTGGCGGCGGGGAAGGGCGTCGTTGTTTGCGAAACGCGCGAGCAAGCCCTCGATGCCATCGATCGCATCGCTGCACGACGTGAGTTCGGCGCCGCGGGTCGAGAGCTGATTATCGAAGAACGTTTGTCCGGTCCCGAAGTCAGCGTGCTGGCGATTACGGATGGCGAAACGATTGTCACCCTGCCACCGGCCCAGGATCACAAACCAGCCCACGATGGCGACACCGGACCCAACACGGGCGGCATGGGTGCCTATTGCCCAACACCCGTTTTGGACGCCGAGATGCTGGGGCGTATCGAAGAAACAATCTTGGTCCCAGTTGTTCACGCGATGAAGCGATCACGGCGTCCCTTTCAGGGACTGCTCTACGCCGGATTGATGCTCACACCGGCCGGACCCAAAGTTCTTGAATTCAAAGTGCGCTTTGGCGACCCAGAATGCCAGCCGTTGTTGATGCGACTGAAGACGGACCTGGTCGAAATCATGATGGCGACGATCAATGGGACACTGCAGGAATTGGGACCCCTCGAATTTGATGATCGCCCATCAATATGCGTTGTGATGGCCAGCGAAGGCTATCCAGGCGAATATCAAACGGGTTATGAGATTTCCGGCATCGACCAAGCGGACGCGATGAGCGACGTTAAAGTCTTTCATGCCGGAACAAAACTGGTCGATAGTGCGATCACCAACGCGGGTGGACGTGTTTTGGGCGTGACCGCGATGGGTGATTCAATTAGCGCCGCAAAATTGAGGGCGTACCAAGCCGTCCGCGAGATTCGATGGCGAGGTGCCTGGTGCCGAAAAGACATCAGCGACAAGGCCTTGGCAAAAGTTCCTTAATCACCAAGGGCCCGCTCCCGGGATACTTTCGCATCACAATTGCGACCCGAATGCTTCATCGCGATAACGTCCAGTCGCGTTGAGATCCTATTCGAAAACCGACGAATGCGTTCTCTAAGCCGTTGGCGCTAGCCTCGGACCTTGATTTCAACTTGTGTTCCGAATTCCGCCCGACGCTAGCGTGTTCGGCTCATGCGTTTTAGGGTAGGCTCTGAGACCGCATCAAACGCGGTCTAACCGTCGCCATCCCATGAAAATTCGAAAAACCGTTGGAACGAACAACAAGGTGAAGATCGTGCTCACCAACATTCCGCCCAACAGCACGCTTCCAAGACCTCGGTAGAGCTCACTGCCCGAGCCGGGAAACAAAACCAGCGGGCACAGACCCAACACCGTGGTTGCGGTGGTCATCAAGATGGGACGCACACGCGTGCGAACACTCTCCAATATCGCATCTGCCGATGACATCAGTTGATCACGCATCAAGTTGAGCGATTGATGCACAATCAGAATGGCATTGTTGACGACCGTTCCAATCAAGATCACAAAACCAAGCATCGTCAGCACATCGAGAGGCTGCGGGGTTGATCCTTGCCAGTGCAGATAAATCCCCAAAGCTCGCAAGCCGAGAATGCCCCCGACGGCCCCGAGCGGAACACTCAAAATAATAACAAAGGGATACACCCAACTTTCGAACAAAGCGGCCATCAAAAGGTAAGTGATCAGTAACGCCAATAAAACGTTCCAACGCAGCGATAACCAAGTCGCCTTTAGTTTATCGGCCGTCCCTGCCAACGTGATTCGATAGCCTCCATCAAGTTGGCCCGATGATCGCAACGGGTCAACGATTTGCGACTCAATGCGTTGCAATGCATCTTCCAATGCGACTTCGGGCGGTGGCGACACCTCGATCGTGATCGCACGTTGACGTTCGCGATGATTAATCTGCTCGGGTCCACTGGCCAGTCGAATGGACGCCAGGGACGACAGCGGCACGAGCTGTCCCGACGGCGTCGCAATCGGCAATGACGCCATGTCCTGACTCCGCCGCATTTCATCCGGGTCCCCAATCAGCGTTAGATCAATCTTATCGCCGCCAATGAAGTAATCAGCCGCAAACGCACCGTCAACGAGCGCGTTGACGGCATAGCCGAGCCGGCTCGCGTTGATGCCCATTTGACGTCCAGCGATCAACTTGGGCTCGACATGCACCTCCGGATTGCTCAAATCCAAACTCGGCACCGGTCTTGACTGTGCATTGGGAACAACGGCCTCACCAATGCCGCCGGACACCTGGCCAATGACTTGACCGCCCAGGGCAACCAGCCGTGTCAGGTCGGGCCCCGTGATTTCGATATCAATCGTGCGTCCGGCGGTCAGTCCCTGTTCAAACAAACTGCTTTGTTTGGCGATCACGATCGTTCCCGGCAACTTTGACCGAACCGACGAGATCAATGGAATGAGTTCACCCGCACGGGTTGGATCCACCGCACGCACGCCCAAGAACACCTGTCGCCCGCGAGCCACATAAAAGAAATCATGGATGGGTGGATACTCAAGCTGTGAAGGCTCGATCGTGTCGGCATCAATATCCCAGTAGGGCTGCAAATGCTGTTCAACAATCTCACCGAGCGTCATCAACTCGTCCAGGTTGTATCCCGGTGGTGGCAGAATGATTCCAAACACCAAATTCCGATTGCCCGTCGGCAAATACTCGACCTTGGGCCACAGCCGTGCGCTGATACCAATCGAAAACGCAAGCAAACTTCCAATCGTCAACCAACGCCGTGGCGCTCTCGCGTGAACGAATCGATTAAGGCCCACCACGCCATCGACGAATCTCTCAGCCAAAGCATTGCAGGTCTCCGCAACCCGTTTCACGGGCGTGTGCGTCACGACTTTGGACTGCCGCCTAGCATCCCCATGCGATTTTTCTTGATCGGACGATTGCAGCAACCGCGCGGTCGCTGTTGGTATGACCGTCAGGCTGATGATCAGCGACAATCCCACTGCCGCGCTGATCGCGAGGGCGATATCACGAAACAGCTGGCCCGCCTCTTCTTGAACAAACAACACCGGCAAAAACACCGCGAGTGTCGTCAGCGTGGACGCCAAAACGGCACCGTAGACCTCACGCGTGCCACGATACGCAGCCACAAACCGTGGTTCGCCATTGCGGTAGTGTCGGAAAATGTTCTCGAGCACCACGACGGCGTTATCAACCAGCATGCCCACCGCGAATGCCATGCCGGCCAAGCTGATCACATTGAGCGATCGCCCCCAAAGATTCAGCAATAAAAATGTGCCCACAATGCTGATTGGAATGGCCAGGCCAACCACCAAG
>JBCCJB010000177.1:0-8336 GCA_039028015.1 Planctomycetota bacterium | reverse complement strand
CTTGCGTCAAAATCACAGAGCGGGTTCCGCTTCAACCATGACGTTCACCGATTCACTTCGATTTCGACTGTTGATGCCATTAACGGTCGTCGGATTGTTCGCGGTGGCATTCGTTGTGTGGATGTCGACCGAGAATGTGCAACGCGTGGTGCAAGAACGGCTGGACGCACGGGCAACACAGCTCAAGCGTGTTTTGCGATCACCGACTTATCCGTTGTCACAACCTATTCTCGCTCTCCTGGCGGAGTTGACGGATTGTCATCTAGCGACCGCAAGTGCCGACGACATTCTCGTTGATTCAACACTGGAGGCATTAGGAAGCTTTCCAGGTGACGGTGACCATATCACGATCGCGCGAGATACTTATCTCTGTCAGGTTGTCGATCTGCAACGCACTCATCAGCCCACTCAGACGGTTTCGCGTCTTGCAATCCTTGTTGATACAAACCAGTTAACGTCCGAAAAGCATCGTGCTGCGATTTTGCCGATCGTAACCGGAACGGTTGTCGTGGGAATGTGTTCGTGCGTCTGGTTATGGTACGCATCACGACTTGTTGGCCGTTTGCGCCGGCTGCAAGACCGATTCACTCAGATTAGCCGCGGTCAATTCGACAATCCACATCCATCGTATTTGGCTCCGCAACGCAATGATGAGATCGGTGTTCTATCTCGTTCCGCCGAATCGATGGCCGAGAGCCTGAAAGAGCTATGGAACCAAGTCAATCGACAACAGAGTGAACGAATCATTCACCAAGTTGCTGCGGGCGTTGCGCACCAACTTCGAAATAGCCTGACGGGTGCCCGAATCGCGATCGAGTTGGAGACCAGGGATCGTGCGAAAGAGTCATCCGAGAATCTGTCTGTGGCTCTGGCAGAGCTCGAGCAATCAGAGAATCAAGTGAAACAACTACTCATGCTTGCCTCTGGTAAGTTGTTGGGAACGGCACCAACACCGGTCATTGAATGTGTGGACCAGATTCGACAGACGTTTCGCCCGATCGCGAGCCATCGCAAAAAAAGACTTGCATGGTCACTGGACCAACTCGCTGGCAGCGTGATTGTCGAAGAGGGCGTCACGTGGTCAGCCGCCGTTAGCAACCTGATCCAGAATGCGATTGATGCCGGAACTGAGGTGTCCATTGAGCTTTCAAGCCATAATGACAGCGTCGTCGCGCGAGTTTGTGACGATGGTCCTGGTGTGGATGCAAAACTCACTGACGAGCTATTTGAACCATTCGTGTCAACAAAACCGGAAGGTTTGGGACTCGGGTTGGCAATCGCACAGCGCGCCGCAGAAAAGCTCTCCGGTGAGTTGAAATATGAACGTATCGAAAACAAAACGCTCTTTTGCTTCACATGTCCCACCGTGTCTTAATTGTCGATGATGAACCGTCGATCTGTTGGGCTTTGGAGAAGGCCATGCGAGGCGAGGGTTATCAATCCAGTATCGCCGCGTCGGCTGAAGAAGGGTTCGAGCTTGCAACGACAAACAAATATTCAATCGTAATCCTCGATGTTCGTTTGCCTGGTTTGGATGGGTTGAGTGCGTTACCCAAGTTCCACACGCTCACCGATGGCGCACCCATTATTGTCACGACGGCGTTTGGAGATTTGAACACTGCTGTTTCGGCCGTTCGCTCGGGTGCCAGCGACTATCTAACCAAGCCATTCAAGCTTGATGAGCTGTTGCACACCTGTCGCCGAGCGGTCGCAACGCGTGGTAAAGCCGCCACGGCGGAGCAAGGTGGTGCCGCCGAAAATCAAACGTTGATTGGTCAGTCTGCAGCAATGCAACAAGTGTTCAAACAAATTGCCTTAGTCGCTGATAGTGAATTGCCTGTGTTGATCATGGGTGAAACGGGAACGGGTAAAGAATTGGTTGCCGCGGCGATCGCGACGCACTCGGCGGGTCGGTCGGAACCCTTTATTGCGGTGTCGCCTGTGGCACTCAATTCCGACCTGCTCGAAAGCGAACTGTTTGGCCATGTTCGTGGTGCATTCACGGGTGCGATTGAGGATCGCAAGGGATACTTTGAACGTGCTGCCGGTGGAACGCTGTTGTTGGATGAAATTGGCGAACTCCCGTTGTCGTTGCAAGTGAAGCTGTTACGCGTCCTTGAGCAACGTGAGTTCACTCGCGTTGGTGATCACCAACCCATTGCCGCCAACTTCAGAATCATTGCGGCAACCAACCAAGACTTACGCGATGCGGTTCAGCGAGGAGAATTTCGCGAAGATCTTTATCATCGGCTGGCAGGGATGCTGATCTATCTGCCTTCGCTTCGTGAGCGTGATGGTGATGTTCCGCAGCTTTGTTCCTATTTCTTGCGGAAGCTTGCGCGAGACCGAAAAGTCGACCTCACATTGAGCGAGGATTTTGTCGCAGATTTGAACAAACGTCCTTGGCATGGAAATGTTCGTGAGCTCCGCAACGCTTGCGAGCATGCGGTGATCATCGCGCGAGGACGTCAGTTGACCATCGATGATTTTCCAAAGTCCCAACCCGGTCGTAGCGTCAGTTCCGAGTCGACGGTTCCTTCACCATCAAAAGTGGTGCAACGATGGGCATCGGAGCAGCTCGGCAATGAAGCCATTCGTGGGAAGCTGCATTCGGAATTCCTTGCTGATTTTGAATCCCAACTCTTCAAAGCGGTCTTGGCATTCACAAACGGTAACCGAGTGCAAGCCGCCCAATGGCTGGGACTCAATCGAGCCACGTTGCGAGAGCGATTGAAAAATTATGCCAACAATGCACAAGATTCGTAGTCGAGTTTGCGATCGTGTGAGGTGATATGACACTCAGATGGCAGCCTGCTTTTTTGGGCATGACTCATTTCGACAGGAAGAGCCAAATATGTCGGCGTGCTAACGCCCGTGGTTGATTACGACACGCTAAACTCCAGCTCCCATTGGTCGAATTGGACACAGGCTCGATCGGTCCATGTCACACTCATCGCTCGTCACATCCCAATCGAATCGTTTTCTTTCGAGACGTGAATCAACTCAACGAATCGCATCAAGTTATTCATCCACGCGCAAGTCCATCAACGCGGCATGAGTTAGTTGGGTCGCTTCGGAAGATCGTAGGTCGTCGGCAGGTAAGGTGCGGCGACGCTTCGACGGCCTATTATCGCATGGGGTTTCGTTCAGGCCGGGGCGGTGCGGCGGCGGTGGTCTTTCCTGGAACGCTGGTTCAACAGTGGCAGGTTCTTCAGGTGTGCGTTGCCCATGGGTGCGCAATCATCATGCAGGCCGCCAAAACTGGTCTGACGGAAGGATCGTGTCCCAGCGGCGATGATTACGACCGTCCCGTAGTGATCATCAGTGTCACCCGGATCAAAGGCATTGTGCCCATCTTGGGCGGAACGCAAGTCATAGCCTTGCCCGGAGCGACGTTGCACGAGCTTGAGCAGGTATTGGCACCTCTTGGGCGTGTGCCGCATTCGGTCATCGGATCTACCAGCATCGGTGCCACGATCATCGGTGGCGTGGCGAACAATGCTGGTGGAGCATTGTGCAAACGTGGTTCGTCGTACACGGAATTGGCCTGTTTTGCTCGTGTCAACAAAGACGGCGTTTTGGAGTTGGTCGATCAGCTTGGCCTGCGTGACGTGGGTGACACGCCCGAAGCCATTCTGTCGTGTTTGGATGCGGGTCGATTATCTCCATCCATGGTCGAGCCTAGTGACAAGGCGGCGTCCGACCGTGATTACGAGCGACGCATCCGCGATGTCGAGGCCTCAGTTCCCAATCGGTACAACGCTGATCCGCTTCGTTTGTGTGACGTCAGCGGCAGCGCCGGCAAGGTCGCCGCGTTTGCGGTGCGGCTGGACACGTATCCGGCACCCAAACGCAAAGCGGTGTTTTACGCGGGAACGAATACGCCATCGAACTTGGTTGATCTTCGGCGGCGGATGTTAACGCAGATGCGACACCTGCCGGACATGTGCGAGGTGATGGATCGTGGCGTCTTTGATGTGGCAGCGCGATTTGGCAAAGATGTCTTTCTGTCGATCAAGCATCTTGGGACGCAGCGTTTGCCTCGTGCTTATGCGTTGAAAGCAAAAGCCGAGTACTGGATGAACAAGTTGCCGTGGCTTCCTAAGTACTTACCCGACATCGCCCTGTATCACGCGAGCCGCTTGTTCCGGCAGCACCTGCCACCGCGCTTGCTGCAGTATCGCGATCGTTTTGAATATCACTTGATCGTCGTGTGCAGCGATGAAGGGATCGAGGAGACGCGGCAGCTTCTTGATCAGCATTGGATGCCACTGTCCGACACGGAGTATTTTCTTTGCGACCAGGTCGAACAGGAAGCGGCACTGTTGCATCGTTTTGCTGCCGCCGGTGCCGCGATTCGTTACCAAAATCTTCATCAACGAACCACTGAAGACGTGTTGGCACTGGATGTCGCGTTGCTTGGATCCGACGATCGCTGGTCCGAATCGTTGCCAAAGGAAGTCACCGACCAGCTTGAGATCTCGCTGCGGTATGGGCATTTTCTGTGTCATGTCTTTCATTACGACTACATCTTCAAACGGGGTACCGATATCGATGCAGTCAAGAAACAATTGTTGGCACGGCTCAGTGAACGCGGTGCGAAGTATCCGGCCGAACACAATGTGGGTCACTTGTATGACGCCGATGAAACGCTGCGAAGCCACTATGAATCGCTCGATCCAACCAACACGTTTAATCCCGGCATCGGTGGCATGTCCAAATTGGGAAAGTAGGTAAGGACTGCGATGAGCATCAACGTCTTGATGGTCGGCACCGGTGAATACACCACGGGCTACGTTCACAATGCCGCGTCGACATCAGACAAGTCCGCCGGTGTTGTAGCGCTGACCATGTTTGATTTGCGGCGGCGTGGATTGGTCGACCGAGTCCTCATGGCGGGAACCAGCGGGATCAAGTTTCCCGCGATCCGAACACATCTCAAGCAAGCCATCCAGGATGCGTATCAAGGAATCGATGCACAATTTGAGTCGTTTCCAGACGACACCTCCGCTCGAGACACGGAAGCGTACCGCGATGGATTGCGTTGCCTAACGCCCGGTGACGTTGTCACGATATTCACCCCCGATGACACGCATTTTGACATCGCAATGGATGCGGTGCAGCGTGGTTGTCATGTGTTAATCGCCAAACCCATCGTCAAAACGCTTGTTGAGCATCAGCGTTTGAAAGATGCTGCCGCTGAGCACGGTGTGTTGGTGGCAATGGAGGTTCACAAGCGATGGGACCCCATTTACGCCGACGCGCGAGATCGAATCTCATCACTGGGGGACTTTGGCTTTTTCCAATCGTACATGAGCCAGCCCAAGAGCCAGCTAGACACGTTTCGATCGTGGGCGGGTCGTTCGAGCGATATCAGTTATTATCTGAACGCGCATCATGTTGATTTCACGGTTTGGGCAGCGGGTTCATTCGCGCGTCCCGTCCGCGTGCAGGCATCGGGCGCCACTGGTGTGGCACGATCACAGGGTCTCGATACTGAAGACACGATCACGTTGACGGTCGATTGGGAAAATCTGGATAGCGGTAACATGGGTACAGCGGTGTACACCGCATCGTGGATCGCGCCTCAGTCCGATGTGCATTCGCAACAGCGTTTCTTTTATCTCGGTCATGGCGGTGAAGTGATCGTGGATCAGGCTCACCGCGGCTATAGCGTTGCGACCGACGAGGACGGCTTTGCTGCGTGCAACCCTTTGTTTATGAAGTACACGCCAGATAGCTCGGGTCATTTTGCGGGCCAGTCAGGTTACGGCTATCGCAGTATCGAAGATTTTGTCAAGGCGGCATTGGCGATCAGGACGGAATCCGTTTCGCCGTCGTCGTTCAACGAGTTGTTGGCGTCGATTGATCGCACGACCATGGTGACGGCCATTTTGGAAGCTGGGCGTCGGAGTCTGGATCAAGGAACGCCGATTGAAATTGAGTATGATTCATCGGCTCAAGTTCAAGGTTTTCGTTCCCACTCAGCGATTGGATGAATCGATTGCTAGACCGACGTTCATGGTCATTTTTGGTGGTCGGTTTTCTGGTCGGTGTCTTGGTAACCACCGTTGGTCTCGCGTTCACGGTCCGTCAATCATCGCGAGCCGGTCAAGGCGGCGAGCAAACGGTACTGAAGCTTGCTCATAGCTTGGATACCAATCATCCCGTCCATGATGGCTTGGTTTTCATGGCGGATCGTTTGGCCGAGCGATCATCGGGATCGGTTACGCTGCAGATTTTTCCCAACGGTCAGCTCGGGTCGGAGACCGAATGCCTCGAGCAATTGCAACGGGGTGCTCTGGCGATGACCAAGACATCGACAGCACCGATGGAGAGCTTTGTGTCGGACATGGCCGTCTTTAGTGTGCCTTATGTGTTTCGCGATGCGGATCATTGCTGGCGTGTCTTGGAAAGCGACATTGGTGAACGCTTGCTAGATGCCGGTGCTCAAGTTGGGCTGCGGGGTCTGTGCTATTTCGACGCGGGTTGTCGGAGCTTTTACACCATTGAGCATCCGGTGCGATCGCCTGCGGATCTGAAAGGCCTTTTGATTCGAGTCCAGAAAAGCAAAACGTCCATGGATATGGTCGAAGCGCTTGGCGGCGCGCCCACACCGATTCCATGGGGTGAGTTGTACACGGCGCTACAACAAAAACGCATTGATGGCGCGGAAAACAATCTGCCCAGCTTTCATACCAACCGGCACTTTGAGGTGTGCAAGCATCTCACGCTTGATGAGCATACGATCGTTCCGGATTTGCTGGTCGTCAGCGAGCCGATCTGGTCTCGGCTACCCGCAAATGTTCAACAATGGGTGCGTGAGTCGGCTGCCGAGGCATCGCTTCATCAGCGGGCCCTATGGGCAAAGGCAACCAAGGAAGCTCTGGCCGCAGTGCAAGACCATGGCGTCACGATTTATCAGGTGGACAAACAGGCGTTCGCTGACAGTGTCGCATCGATGCATCAGACCTACGTTGGCACGTCCGTTGGTGACCTGATCGCTGATATCAAGGCAACACCGTGAACCAGCAGATCTCGCGTCGTCGTTGGCAGATTCTTTCGCGGTGTCGCCATGCACTGACGCGATGTTTGGAAGTGGTGGTGATGCTCTCTGTTGCCGTCATGGTGCTCGATGTGCTGTGGGGCGTGTTGAGTCGATTTGTCTTGCGTGATCCAAGTCGTTGGACAGAGGAAGTCGCGACGATGCTGTTGATCTGGGTCACGTTGCTTGGGGCGGCGTTAGCGTTGGCTCGCGAGGAGCACCTGGGCGTTGACTATTTGGTCAAGAAATTAGATCCCGCCGCACAGCGGTGCATGAGGCTTTTCGTTGACGTCATCGTCATGGCCTTTGCCATCGTTGTGATGATTCTTGGAGGATGGACGCTGACCCGAGAGACGTTCTTGGTCAATCAAGTTTCACCCGCGTTGGGTATCAAGATCGGGTACGTCTACTCAGTTGTCCCGCTCAGTGGAGCGTTGATGACGTTGTTCTCGATGGATCGCTTCGCACGCACAGCATTGTTCTCGGATCTGTCTCCCGGTCAAAACGCGCCGACGACCGATGATGCAACTGCCCAGATGCTAGAACGCTGATGGATTCATTCGCCCTGATTCTCGGCTTGAGTTTTGGCGTCATGCTGCTGATGAACGTGCCGGTTGCTTTCGCGATCGGTTTGGCGACATTCTTGGCGGTGTTTTCCCTGGGAGAGGTCCCCAGTGGCTACGTGGTCGCACAGCGAATGTCGACGGGAATCGCGAGTTTTCCGCTGCTGGCGATCCCCTGTTTTGTGTTGGCCGGCATTTTGATGGGCGAAGGTGGGATGGCTCGCCGTTTGATTGCTTTTGCGTCCGCGCTCGTTGGGCATTGGCGGGGTGGTCTCAGCTATGTCAGCGTATTGACCTGCATGATGTTTGGCGCGATTTCCGGTTCGGCCACGGCCGCCGTTTCATCCATTGGAGGTGCGTTGATTCCGGAAATGATCCGAGGCGGTTTCGATCGAAGATTCAGCGTTGCCGTCACCACCGCAGCCGCCACGACTGGATTGGTGATCCCGCCGAGCAACATCATGATTGTCTACGCGGTTGTCACAGGAAACGTGTCGGTTGCCGCGATGTTCGTTGCCGGCATCTTGCCGGGTGTCATTTTGGGTGCCTGCATCATGTTGGTGTGTGGTTTGGTGTCAGGGCGACCCGAGCAATGTGATCAACAGCCCGCGTCATGGCGAGAAACCGGAATCGCGGGAATGCGTGCTTTCTGGTCGCTTGCCCTGGTGGTTGTTGTGCTGGTCGGCATTTTGGGCGGTGTGTTTTCGGCCACCGAAGCGGCGGCGATT
>JBCCJB010000176.1:0-8357 GCA_039028015.1 Planctomycetota bacterium | reverse complement strand
TCACCACCCTGGCCTGCCAATAATGATCGACCGCTGGTCGCAGGTGTCAGCTCATTTGGCTTCGGTGGTTCCAACACCCATGTGATTCTGGAAGCACCAGCCAACGCCTCCATCACTCCCGCCGAATCACGGCCGTCAAGGTCATGGCACGCGCTGACACTCTCGGCCAAAACGTTACCCGCATTACGTGATGTTGTCAGTCAGCTACGCAGCTACTCGGCTGACCATGGCGATGATGATCCTGCCGACGTGGCCATGACACTCAATGCGGGTCGTGCCGCAATGCCAGCACGAGCATCGATCACGTTCGATGATCGCGAAACGATGCTCAAACAACTCGATGTGCTTGAGACATCACTGGAGTCGGATTCAAAGCGAACGCCGGCCGGAATATTTCGAGGCGATGTTTCCGGGGCGAGAGCTCCGAAAGTGGCCATGATGTTTACCGGGCAAGGTTCCCAACGCATCCGCATGGGAGCATCGCTGATGGAGTCGCAACCGGTTTTTGCAGACGCGATGCATCGGTGCGAGTCCATTTTGGATCCGCTGCTCCCCCAGCCACTTAGTCGCGTTTTATTTCCTGACGGGGGTGATAAGGATGATCCTGACGCGCCGCTTCATCAAACTCGTTACACCCAGCCAGCGTTGTTCGCGATTGAATACGCGTTATTTGAGCTTTGGTCATCACTAGGCATTCGTCCGTCGTATGTGCTCGGTCATAGCGTTGGCGAGTATGTCGCGATGACGGTCGCCAAATGCGTTTCGCTTGAAGATGGACTGCGGCTGATCGTGGCACGTGCCGAAGGCATGCAAGCGTTGCCGACAGGAGACCAGGCCGATGCCGGTCGCATGGTGGTTGTCATGACCAATGAGTCCAACGTGGCACCGTTGATTCGTGCGTCCGCTGCTGTTGGTCCGATTGCTATCGCCGCTGCGAACGGACCGGAGAATACCACGGTCTCGGGTAGTGTTGATGCGATCAAAGACTTCTGTCATCGCTGCGACGAAGCGAAACTCGCATTCCAACCGCTTCGCGTCTCGCACGCGTTTCATAGCCCGTTGATGCAACCGATGATCGATCGGTTTCGTGACGTTGCTGGTAAATGTCGATTCGAAAAGCCAAAGATTCCCCTCATCGGAAACGCCGATGGGCGGATTTGGAAGCGGGCGCCGGATGTCGACGATCTGTGCAATCACATTCTTGGAACGGTGCGTTTTGCCGACTCGATTGCAACGTTGCAACAGCAACCCATTGCCGCCGTTTTAGAAGTGGGTCCGGCTCCCGTCTTGATCGGTATGGCCAAACGTTGTTGGTCGGCCGATGACAGTCCCGCTTGGACGTCATCACTGCGGCCCAATCAACATGATGACCAAGCCATTGCCAATGCGGCCGCAACATTGCACGTCGCCGGGCTTCCCATCGATTGGCGCGCTTGGGATCGTGGTCGCGGGCGGCGTCGATTGGTTCTGCCAACGTATCCATTCCAACGAATACGATGTTGGCTCGACCCAAGCGATGAGATCTCGGGTGATTCGCACCGGCGGGCGGGTGATCGGGAAACAACCGACGGTGCGGGTGTTCCTCATCCCATGCTTGGTCGTCGACAGCGAAGCGCCACGATGGCGGGCTTGTTCGACAGTCACTGGTCGCTGTCGCGACTTTCGTATCTGGCTGACCACGCGGTACAGGGTTCAGTGAATTTGCCCGCGGCGGGATTTTTGGAGATTGCCTTAGCCGCCGGATCCAACGTCATTGATGAAAAGGCATTTGAGATTCGTGATCTCAATGTGCTCGAACCGATGTTTCTGAGCACGGAGCGTCACCGTCGATTGCAAACCGTCGTCGGTGGCAATCGTGAGATTGAAATTTTCTCGCAGGTCATTTCCGATGCGACGGCAGGTCAAACCGAGACATGGCAGCGGCACGTTCACGCTCGTCTTTTGGAAATTGATGACGACGAAGTACCACCGCTGCCCGAATCGGTTCGCGATGTGACAACTCGTTTGATCAGCGATTTGAGTCACGAAGCATTCTATGGAGTGATGTCGGATCGACAGCTCGACTACGGCCCCATCTTTCGGATGCTCAGTCGATTGGGCAGCGCACCATCGGAAGCGATTGGATTCGTTAACTGCGATGATTCTGTCACATCATCAATCGATGATTACTGTTGGCATCCGGTCTTAGGTGATGCCATCTTTCAGTCTTTTTCGGGTTTGGTTCCACGCGAAGCGGATGGTGGTTTCTCACCGCAGACCTATATGCCCACCTCAATCAAGCGGTTTCGATTGTTGAGGCCGATTGACGCGAACACGATAGCTGACGGTTTGCGCGTCTATGGCGTTCGAACATCACCCGGCGACGTGATTAGCCCCGAAACCGTCACGGGAGACTTGTGGGTGATTGATGCGGCGGATCAAGTGGTTGCATTCGCCCAACAAGTTACATGCTCGCGATTGGGACGGCTGCGACGTTCGGCCGAAGAGACGCTATCAGACGCCATTTACGATGTGGCCTGGCAACCGCTTGATCAGTTGGCCAATCGCAATGGATCACTTGGAACCGTCGGCGTATTAACATCACCCCATCAAACCAATGATGTCGAACCCATTCGTTTGGCATTGGCACAATCGGGCGTGGAAGTCCGCACCGTTGATGAGAGTGATTTGTCCGTGATTGATGATCTGGATCTGATCCTCGACGCCAGAGCGATCGGGCCGATTGATGATGACGCGGTGGCGACTACAGCGATGGACCGATGCGAGTCGCTGCTTACGCTGCTTCAATCACTGACTCGTCGCGTCGCAGCTCCGCGAGGTGGTGTCGTTGTGCTCACGCAGGATGCCCAGTCCGTGCTCGCAACTGACCGATTATCCGGTTTTTTGGCGTCGCCGTTGGCTTCGATGGTTCGCGTCGCACAATCGGAGATGCCTGATGTACCCATTCGCGTGATTGACCTTCCGTGCGATTGGGAATCCAGCACGGTACGTCTGGCTGATGCGCTCTCGGCACCAAAATCAGAGTTCCAACTCGCGATCAGGGCATCAGATGTCTACGCGGCGCGATTGCATTCAAAACAAAATAATGCACCTGAGTCAGCGTCCAGCGATCCTGACAGCACCGGCGGTCGAACATTATCGATTCCCGCGTCATCGTACCGATTGCGATTCGCCGACGCGGGGCAGTTGGATTCATTGCATTACGAAGCCCATGAGCTGCCCGATCCCGATTCTGATCAGGTGCAACTGAAGATTCACGCGGCGGGTCTGAATTTCAGTGATGTGCTCAAGGTCATGGGACTTTATCCAGGCATCACGGATCCCGTCGTGCCATTGGGAATCGAGTGCTCCGGCGTGGTGACGAAGGTTGGTCCGGAGGTCACACGATTCAAAGAAGGTGACGAAGTACTCGGCGTTGCTCCATTTGCCTTTGCTTCGCATGCCAATACGCCCGCGTACACATTGGTGCATCGACCGACACTGATGGGCGTCACGGAAGCGGCATCGATACCGATCGCCTTCCTAACCGCGTGGCATGGTTTGGTGCGACTTGCCGACACGCAACCTGGTGAGCGCGTACTGATTCATGCTGGCGCTGGTGGTGTTGGATTGGCAGCAATTCAAATCGCCAAGATGCTTGGAGCGGAGGTTTTTGCGACGGCGGGAAGCCCTAGCAAACGCGACTTCATCACATCGATGGGGGCCGATCATGTGTTCGACTCACGCTCTTTGGCATTTGCTGATGAAATCCAGCGTCAGACCAAAGGCGAAGGTATCGATGTGGTTTTGAACTCGCTTCCGGGCGAAGCAATCCCCAAAAGCTTGAGCTGCCTGCGGGCGTATGGTCGATTTCTGGAGATTGGCAAAACCGATATCTATCAAAACCGATCCATCGGAATGCTCCCTTTTCAGGACAACCTATCATTTCATGCAATCGATTTGGATCGCGTGCTGCGTCAACGACCCAAAACGATTGAGTCGCTTTATCGTGAGGTGATGGCGAAGTTCGAATCCGGGGAACTGGAGCCGACCCACCATAAGATCTTTGAGGCGATCAACGTCATCGATGCTTTTCGCTACATGTCGGCCCGCAAAAACATCGGCAAGGTTCTTGTGCAGATGGCGGCGCCGGGTGCAACAGCTGGTGAGGTGACAAGCGAGGGTGTTGACGACGCGATCGGAACGGCATTGATCACCGGAGGCACCGGGGCGATTGGCCTCAAATTGGCCAATGATTTGATCGACCGGGGACACACCCATGTGGCATTATTATCGCGACGTGGAATCGATCCTACTCCTGCGATCCCCGGTGGTCGCGTTTGTGTGTTGAAGGGTGATGTCGCCGATCCCGATTCACTCGATTCAGCCCTTGGAAGGTTACCCGAAGATTTTCCCGCCATCACCGATGTTTATCACGCCGCGGGCGTGTTGGATGACGGATCGATGATGGAGATGACGTCGACGAAGCTTCGCAAACCGATGTCGTCAAAGATTCAGGGCACTTGGAATTTGCACAGCTGGTCGCGAAAGCGTGATCTCCGGCGTTTCGTTTTGTTCTCTTCAATCGCGTCCACCTTGGGTTCACCGGGGCAGTCCAACTATGCGGCCGCGAACGGATTCATGGATGCGCTGGCAAGGCACCGCCGGGTGCAAGGCTTGCCGGCGACCAGTATCGCTTGGGGTCCGTGGGCCGACGCGGGCATGGCGACCGGTGACGCGCAGGATGCCAATTTGAAATCACGCGGTTTGTCATCGTTGTCTCCGGATCAATCGTTCGAATTAATGCACGAGTTGATCAACAACGATGTTGCCAATGTCGCGGTTGTCAAAGCCGACTGGGGCAAACTGCTGTCCTTGTCGCCCAAGGTTCCATATTTTGAGCTGATTGCCAAACAGTCACAAAACGGCGATCAAACGATTGCCGCTGATCTGGCGTTTCTGGACCAGCTCAGTGGAATGGATGATGTCTCTCATCGACAGGCGGTCGAGGGATACTTCAGCAACGAATTAGCGAGATTGATGGGTTGGGATGTCAAGCAAATTGATCAAACCCAACCCCTCGGCGACATTGGGATGGATTCGTTGATCGCCATGGAATTCAAACTCAACTTAGAAAAGCGTTTGCAAGTCTCAATACCAATGGCAGCACTCGCGGAATCACCTTCGATCGAATCGTTGGTCGGCAGCATTTGGGAAAGCTTGCCACGAAAGTCGTCTGACGGAAACGCCACACAATCGAGCGATGATGGATATCGGTCCTTGATGATGCTCCGTGAGGGAGAAGAGGGTGGACCGACGTGGGTCTTAGTGCACCCGCTGGGCGGCTCCGTTGCCTGTTATGAAACGTTGGTGGGCAAAGCACCGAAGTCGGTTCGTTGCATCGGCGTCATTGGACGAGGGGCGGATGGCTCGCTCGATCCCCACGCTGACTTGGACGCGATGATGGATGAGTACGTGTCGGAATTGGTCGCTGCCGATTTGCCAAACGACTTGCAGTTGATTGGTTGGTCCGCCGGTGGCCTATTCGCACTGGAGCTGATGCGTCGATTGCAGCAGACAGATTGGTCACAGTCACGGACGCTAACGCTGTCGTTGATCGATACGCCAACCCCAGCCGTCTACGATTCAGTCGATCCAGACGACTCTGTTTCTTTCTTGGTTGATTTTGTTCGGTTTTCCAATGTCTTTCGAAATGCTGACATGCGGATCACTGAGTCACAATTACGGAAAATGAATCATGACGAGCAGCGATATCAGGCTTTCCTGGACGAAGCCAAACGAAATCAGCTGATTCTGCCCAACGCCTCGGTTGATTTTGTACGGCGACTTGTGGCGACATGTCAGGCACACGTGCGATTTATCGAAGCGATCGATATGACGCGTTTGCCTGACGCACGCGTTTTTTACGCCGCAGATGATTCGGCTTTGGTGCAGGCATCAAACCAAAAACTGGGGACGCAACTAGGTTGGGCTGATTTTTGGCAACGCGACAAAACCAAGCCGCCGAATTGGCAATGGTTGCAAACGGATGGCGACCATTTCACCATGTTACTAGGCGACATCGCTAAGGAATTGGGATCGCGGCTTGGTTAGACTTCCTATTTCGCGGCACATCAATTGACATTGATTTTTTCCTCTAAGGGGTAGTTTGAGATGCGGATTTTCGTGACTTGCATGGTGATCGGTTTCACTCTGTGGCAAAACCAATTCGCCATTGCCGTGAATCCGTCGGCGCCCGCGAAGGTCGTTTCGTCAGTCAACCTGGCCGCGCCACCCGCGTCACTCGATATCTCGCCGATGAAGGTGAAGGTCGTTGAAGCGTATCCCAATTTGCGGATCAGCCGACCGATCGTCATTACAGGCGCTGGCGATCAACGCGGTCGGCTATTTGTGGCGAGTCAAACCGGGCTGTTTTACGTCATTTATTAAGACGACACCGAGGTCGAAGAGCCCGAATTGTTCATCGATTTGAGCGACCGCGTTGTCTACAAAGACCGAGAAAACGAAGAGGGTTTCCTCGGGCTCGCGTTTCATCCAGACTTCAAAAGCAACGGCCGATTCGTGACCTATTACACGACTTCGGAGCGACCGCACGTGTCGGTACTCAGCGAGTTTGTGACCCACAGCGGCAGCGGAACCGGTCCGGGTGATCCGACCAGCGAGCGACAGCTGATGCAGATTCAGCAACCATTTTGGAATCACAATGGGGGCACCGTCGCGTTCGGCCCGGACGGATACCTGTATGTCGCACTGGGCGATGGTGGTAAGGGCGATGATCCACTGAAGTCGGGCCAAGACCTAAGCAAGTTGTTGGGCTCAATACTTCGTATCGATGTGGATCAAAGTGGCGAGGACAAACCATACGCGATCCCGCCAGATAACCCGCTGGTGGGTCGTAGTCAGGTGTGGCCAGAAATCTACGCGTGGGGACTTCGAAATGTCTGGCGAATGTCGTTTGATCCCGCAACAGGTGACTTATGGGCTGCTGATGTGGGGCAAAACGCTTGGGAAGAGATCAACCGGATCGAGAACGGCGGCAATTACGGCTGGAGCCTGAGGGAAGGCAATCACAAATTCACTCGCAACGGGAACAAGGGGTCGGGACCCCGCGTCGATTTGATCGATCCGATTGCTGAGTATCCTCACACCGACGATTGGGGCCGCAGTATCACCGGTGGCGGCATCTATCGAGGCAATCAGGTGCCTGATTTGGTCGGTCACTATCTCTACGGCGACTATGTCTCGGGTCGGTTGTGGGCACTGCGAATTGATGACTCGGGACGTCCGATCGCCAATCGTCCCATTGATTGGCAGCGGTTGCCCATCTTCACGTTCGGCCAGACCGATTCGGGTGAGGTGCTGATGAGCACGATGATGGGCGGTGGTCGAATTTACAAGTTCGTCTCGCAGACGAATTAGTGCCTCGTTGATGCCGTCCGTTCTCGCCGTCGCGGCCCATCCCGATGATATCGAATTCCAATTTGCAGGCACGATGCTGAAATTGCGTCGCGCCGGCTGGGATTTGCATTACATGAACGTCGCGGATGGTTCGAAGGGTAGCACGGTGATGGATAACCAGACCTGTGCGGCGACTCGGTTGAAAGAAGCCAAGCATGCCGCGGAATTGTTGGGTGCCACGTTTTACCCACCGATCTGTGCTGATATGGAAATCCAATACACCGTACCAAATGTGAAAAAGATCACGGCTGTGGTGCGGCAATCGAAAGCGTCCATCGTGCTGACCCACTCTCCGGTTTGTTACATGGAGGATCATCAAAACGCATGTCGGCTCGCCGTCAGTGCCGCCTTCAGCCATGGCATGCCCAACTTAGAATCGGACCCTCCAGTATCACCGTACTACGAGCCCGTCACGGTCTATCATGCTCAACCGGTCGGCAATCGATTGCCAACCGGCGAAATAGTCACACCGCACATGTTCATCGACATCACCGACGTCATTGACCAAAAGGAAGCCGCGCTTGCCGCCCACGCAAGTCAAAAGCAGTGGTTGGATGAAAGCCAAGGCATGGACAGCTATCTCAAAACGATGCGCGAAGCCAGTCGTGAAGTGGGAGCTATGGATGGCCGATGCGACTACGCCGAAGGCTGGCGACGACGAGAGCATTGGGGCTTCTGCGGTCCAAATGATGACCCGCTCAGAGCTTTCGCAATGTCCTAAGGAGCGGTCGATCAATAACTGTCCTATCAACTTATCTCGCCTGGCCCCGCGTAGCGGGAATAGCAGGGAAAGATCCCGAAAGAGGGTTAGAAATCCGCCAGTTCTTGATCGACCGTTCCTAACTGAACAGCGCCACTTTGGATTAGCCGGCCGGCGCTAGCCGCGGTTTTCGCGGGCT